>JACCSI010000369.1 GCA_013813075.1 Acidobacteriota bacterium
CCGGCGGCCGAGGCGAGGACCGTCATCACCTGAGCGGCCCCCTGGATGCGGCCCAGATGCGCGTCGCCGAACGTGCGGCCCCAGAAGCTGAAGAACACCACCATCACGAATCCACCCGCGACGCCCATGGCGACCGCCTGGGTCATCACGTGACTCATCGTCGCAACGTGAGGGAGTGCTGCCAGCGCGCCGCCAAGGAAAGCCATCGCCACGACCAGCACTGCCCGCAGCGACCCACGTTCGGCCCATGCGCCTGCGACAACGTTTCCACCGAGTCCGGTGATGGCGGTGACGGCGAGGGCTGCGTGATACACACCGGGCTCGAATCCGCGTTCGGCGAGGATCGCCTCGTTGAAGAGCCCGATGCCGGAGGCGACCAGGCCATACAACGAACTCGCGATGGCAAACACCCAGAAGGCCGGCGTTCGCAGCGCATCAGACAGTGTGGGCGAGCGCCACGGCGCGCCGCTCGTGGCCGCGCGGTCACCGCGATCTTCAGGAAGCGCGTGGCCGCCATCCATCTCTTCGCCGACGCTCTCGGGCGTGGACCGCCCGAACAGCCACGCGATCGGTGCGACCACTCCGAGCAGGGCAACGCCAATAGCGGCCCACGCCATTCGCCATCCGCGCGCGAGCACGATCGCCCCCACGATCGGAAACGCGATCATGAAGCCGATGCTCATCACCAATGCGTAGATACCCATTGCCCACGTCAGACGGCGGCGGAACCACTTGCCGACCATCGCCAGACTGACGATCGACAGAGCGGTCTGTCCAAGTCCTCGCGTGAGTGTGATGACAATGAGCAGCATCGGCGCGTTGGTCACCTGACTCATCGCGAACACCACCGCGCCGAGTGCCGCCGCGAGCACGGTCGCAACAATCCGGGCGCCGCGGCGATCGATGAGGGACCCCACACCCAACCCAAACAACGCCCCGACCAGGGTCGCCACGAGGTTCACCTGGGCGTAAGCGACGCGACTGAGCCCGAGGTCTGCGAGCAGCGGCTCGGTAATGAGACCAAGCCCTTGTGTGCGCCCGGGTAGTGTGCCGACCATGGCCAACGCCGCCACCCCGACGACTGTCCAGCCGTAGTAGAAGCGGCGCGGGATCGGCAACGCGGAACTGACGGTGTTACTCATCCGAGCCTTGCTGTTGAACTTTGGACTTTGACGTTAGAACTTGAACTTTGAACTTCCTGAGCATCACCGCCCCGACCGCCACAACGCCGAAGCCCCGCGCCAACCCGTCGGCGAAGACGACGGCCCCATTGACGATGATAAAGAAGATGAAGCCGCGAACCGCAAGGGAAAGGCCACGCGGCCGGCGCTTGTACGACACCGGTCCCACGAGCCACCACACCGCATCTGCCATCCAGACCGCCAGAAACAGGTAGTTGATATAGATCCCGCCGGCGAACGCGACGCCCGTCAGGGCGGCGGTCTGCCCTGTGGTCTGCTCGAGCGCGATGTTGTGACTCCAGTCGTAGAAGACGTGAAAGGCCGCTGCCGAATGGATCAGCGCAAGCGCCGCACCGGCGGCCCAGAACCAGCGCGCATCAAACAGCTCGGCCAGCGCCCACGCGGCGACCGCCGCCGAAATAGTGATGAAAACGAACGGGTGTTCGAACACGTCCGAGGATTATCGGCGGAGATTCGCGAGCACGTAGAGGCGGGCGGACACACGTGGGTGACCGAGGCGAGTCCGGGCGGCCGACAACGATTCCGCCGAGCCGACCTTGACGACCTGTCGCCGGCCCGATACGCTCATGCCATGCGGAGTCTCCTGGCCCTGCCGCCGGCGATAGCGCGCTTCTGTGCGCAGCTGCTCGTGGTGGCTATGAGCGTCGGGGCACTCGGGCCGGTGCTGCACGGCGTCCACGACGAGGACTGCGAGCCGGCGTTCGTCGTCCACGACGAAGCGGCGCATCGGTTCCAGTCCGCAGCTCCCGATGGGGTGCCGTTCCCTGGCGGTGAGCACTGCGTCGCGTGTCATTTCGCGCGGTCGTCACGCGGTCCGGTGTCGTGGCAGCGCACTGCCTTGATCACGTTTGTCGATGGCGGTCTCCTCAGCCACGCCGACGGACACTTCGTCGCCCTCGTGGCGGCCGCACCCCTCCCAGCCCGCGCCCCTCCTCTCGTGTGATTCGCACGGGGCGGCAACGCCCCGGTCAAGACGTGCCCCGGGGCTCGTCATCCAAGGGGCCGTCAGGCCCGATTCGAATCTTCACTCGCGAGGTGTTCTCATGTGTACTCCACGTTTACGCGGCGTGTTCGCGCTCACATTGATGTCGTTTCTTCCCCTCAGTGCCTTCGCGCAGACCGGCGCCAAGGTCGGCAGCCCGGTGATCAGCCCTCTAAGTGGCCCCTTGAGTGGGAAGGTGACCCGCGACAACGGCGAGCCGATGGGCGGGGCCGCCGTCGTCATCGAGGAGTTGAGACGCGAGGTCCGCACGGCCGCGGACGGGTCCTACCGCTTCGAAAACGTCGTGCCCGGTGCCTACCACCTCTCGGTTCGCGCCGAGGGATACAGCACCAGGCGCACGGAAATCCGGGTGACGCCGCAGGGCGCGACCCTCGACATGGTCGTCGAGCTCGACCTCCATTTTGCGGAGGTGGTGTCTGTCAGCCCCACTGCGCGTACCCAATTCGAGTCGTACCAGCCGACCTCCGTGCTCGCCGGGCAGGAGCTGCAGAAACAGATCGAGGCGACCATTGGCGCGACGCTGCAGTCGGAGCCCGGCATCGCGCTCCGTTCGTTTGGTGCCGGTCCGGCACGGCCGGTGATTCGCGGCCTGGATGGTGATCGGGTCGCGGTGCTCCAGGATGGGCAGCGCGTCGGCGACCTGTCGAGCCAGTCTGGGGATCATGGCGTCACCCTCAGTCCATCGGCCGCGCAACGCATCGAAGTGGTTCGCGGTCCGGCGACGCTGCTCTACGGTGCCAACGCCATCGGCGGGCTGGTGAATGTCATCACCGATCAGATCCCAACCGAGAAAGTGCAGGGGACGGGTGGGGACATTACGTTTGACGCCGGATCAAACGGCGGCGCCGCCGGCGGCAATGCGGACATTCATGTCGGTAACGGAACGTTTGCGTTGCATCTGGGGGGCGGTGGGCGCCGGCAAGGCAACTACGATACGCCGGAAGCGGAAGTCGAGAACTCGGACCTGCGCAACGCCCAGTTCAACGTTGGCGCCTCATGGACCGGCAGCGGTAAGTATGCCGGCGCCAGTTACGGCTTCGACCGGTCCACCTACGGCATTCCGATTGTCGAGGACGGGCAAATCAGCTTGAACCCTGAGCGCCACGCGTTGACGCTGCGCGCCGGCGGCCAGGGGTTCGGAGGTGCCATCAGCTCGTATCGCGCGACGCTTGGGGTGCGGCGCTATCAACACGACGAGCTGGAAGGTGACGCCGTGGGCACGCACTTCGAGAACGACACCGAAGAAGCCGAGCTGCTATTTTCGCATCGGCCGTACGGGCGGTTATCGGGCACCGTGGGCGGCTCGTTTCTCAATCGGGCGTTCAATGCCGTTGGTGAAGAAGCGCTCGCGCCGCCCGTCGATCAGCGCGGAGGCGCGGTATTTCTGTATGAGGAACTGGTGTGGCCGCACGTCACGGTTCAATTTGGCGGCCGGATCGATCGCACGGTGTTCGAGCCCAACGGGAGCGTCCTGCCACGGCGCGAGTTCACCGAGTTTTCCAGCTCCGCCGGCCTGCTGCTGCGGCCTGCCGCGGCCAACGACAACTTCGTGATTGCCCTGAGCCTGGCCCGGGCGGCCCGCAACCCTGCCCTGGAAGAGCTTTATTTTTTTGGCGCGCATCCCGGCAACTTCGCCTTCGAGATCGGCAATCCCGACCTTGGTGCCGAGCGCGCTCTCGGCTTCGACGCGTCGTTGCGCGCACGAACCGGCCGAGTCCGCGCCGAGCTGACGTTCTTCAATAATTCGATCAAGGATTTCGTCTTCCGCAATCCACTCACCGAAGAAGACTTCGAGGAGCGTGAAGAAGAGTTCGATGCGCGCTTCGGCGTCGCAGACGAGCCTGGGGGGCACGCGCACAGCGACGAGTTTCCGTTTGTCGAATTCGTCGGTGCCGACAGCCGGTTGTTCGGTGTCGAGGCGCACGCCGATGTGACGCTCAACAGTGTCCTGAGCGCCGAATTCACATACGACTGGGTTCGCGGCCAACTTTCGGCCACCGGCGAGGCACTGCCCCGTATTCCGCCGTTCCGCGTGCTGGCGGGCTTGCGCTACCAGAAAAACGCGCTGCAAGTTGGCGGTCAGGTCAACGCCGTCGCTGACCAGGGCCGCGTGTTCGGTGCCGAAACCGAGACTCCGGGCTATGCTCTGCTGAAGTTCTACGGATCGTACTCGTTTGTCGCGGGCGCCATGACCAACACCATCACCGCGCGCCTCGACAACGCGACGAACCGCACCCATCGCAATCACCTCAATTACCTGAAGGACCTGCTTCCGGAAATGGGTCGAACCTTCAAGCTTGTCTACTCGGTCAGCTTTTAAAACGTACGGGCCAGCAATGTTCAGAGTTTTTTTCACTGTCGTAGCGTCGGCCACCCTCATCGCGGTTGCCGCGTTTTCACGCCCGCCGGATCAGGCCGCGCCGCCCGCGTCGCCGTCGTGGGTCGATGCGCACCGCGTCAATGCCGATCGCTTGATACGGGAAGCGCAAACTGACCGATTTGCGTGGGACCGACTCGCGGAACTGACCGACACGTTCGGCAACCGCCTCTCGGGCAGCGAGAACCTCGTGCGCGCGATTACCTGGGCGGCCGAGCAGATGCGGCGAGACGGGCTCGACAGCGTGCACACCGAACGGGTGATGGTTCCGCGGTGGGTACGTGGCGCCGAGAGCCTCACCATCGTCGAGCCGCCGGAACATACGATCCCGATGCTGGGCCTCGGTGGCAGTGTGGCCACGCCTGCGGACGGCCTCGAAGCCGACGTGTTGGTCGTGCGAAGTTTCGACGAACTCACACAGCGTGCAGCGGAGGCGAAGGGGAAAATCGTCCTCTTCAACGCCGCCTATGTCAGCTACGGTCAGACCAACGCCTACCGCACTGGCGGCGCCAGTGCCGCGGGACGGGTTGGTGCGGTGGCGGCCCTGGTA
>JACCSI010000380.1 GCA_013813075.1 Acidobacteriota bacterium
ATTCCCCTTGTGCTCGGCGGCGGCGGCGCGTGGCCGGCTCCCTCAGCGGGCGTGGTTCGGATTAGTGGGTGGGACGCCTTCCACCACTACCTTGTGAAGCTGCCAACACAACGCCGAGCCACGTAGCTCCAATCGGCGGCTCACCCAGATCGTCTGGTGAGTCAAATTGAGTGAGGTGATCGGCTTGGCCGCCGTCTTGCGCATCTCGCGGAGGGCGCCTTCCATCTGACCGCGGGCAGCTGGGTCGACCGAGGCAATGGCCTTTTCGAAGTCGTCCAACGCGCCAGCCGCCTGCGCGTTCATCTTCCGGCCAAGTTCCTGCCCTTGATCCTCACGAAGGAAGTAGAGCGTGGTGCCGTCGGCGCTGACGAGCGGGCCGGCCTCACGGTAATCGTCGGTGTTGATCTCTGGACCAAGCTTGCGCTTGTTGGGCGCGGTGGACTGCGCGCTCAGCACGCTTCCGCACAAGAGTGCAACGGTACAGCCGCGCAGGAGAACGCGAGTAGGAAAGGTCATTGGTCTGTTGCTGATTGCCGCTCTTATCGGCGGCCGGGCGGGCCTGCGTTAGGCGAGGCCGGCTGCTGGTCGGCCGCTCGCATGGTGCAACACGAGCCTGCTGTTGGCACAAGCACCCGGCACTGGGTCTCGATCGGCGCCCGGGATCTGGCACTGGAATAAATCCGGGGCCAGCCGGTATCATCCAGACAGGAGAATCTGCTGCATTCCCCTCGAGGCATGCGCGACCGCGATCTCGGCTCGTCGGAGGGACTCTGGACTGCGTTCGAGGCGGAAGCGATGCCGCATGTCGATCGGCTGTTCCGGCTGGCCATGTGGTGGGAGCGGGACCGGCGTGAAGCAGAAGACCTCGTGCAGGACACGCTGGTGCAGGCGCTCCAATCGTTTCACCGGTTCACGCCCGGCACGAACTGTCGGGCCTGGCTGGTGACGATCCTGCACCACGTGCGCAGCAACCGGCGTCGTTCGACGCTCCGCCGGAGCACGGTCGAAGATCCGGATGATCGCATTGCGGAGACCGTAGCGTTCGTGCCGCCGGTGCCCCAGCACCTCACTGACGAAGAGGTGTTGACCGCGCTGCGCGAAATACCAGCGACCTACCAGGAGATCATTCTGCTCAGTGACATCGAAGAGCTGACCTACAAGGAGATTTCCGCCGTGCTCGCCATCCCGATGGGCACGGTCATGTCACGCCTGCATCGCGGCCGGACGTTGCTGCGACAACACCTCGCGTCCGCACAGACCGAGGGCAACGCTCGGAGTGTCGATGTGTCGTCCGCGGAAGGATCCAGATAGCATGGAGTGCCGAGAGGTTCGACAGCTCGCCGATTCGTTCGTCAGCGAGCAGCTGCTCGTCGAAACCACGCATGCCGTCCTCGCGCATCTGGATCGATGCCCGCCGTGCCGTCGCGAGGTCGAGGGGCTGCGACGCCTTCGCGCGGCGACGCGATCGGCGTTCGAGGGTGCACCATACCTATCCGCCGATGCCGGGTTCGCCGCCGCACTCACGTCGCAGCTGCGCGCCGGAGCGGCGCGTCAACAGACCGCCCATGCGCCCCGACGACTGTGGCTGGCCATCGCCGCCAGCGTACTACTCGTCGTCGGTGCCGGACTCGGCTGGCGCGAGTGGTCGGCGGCGTCGGGCATCTCGGCGCTCTTGCACGCTGCCGTCGGCGACCATCGCTTCTGTGCGCTCACGTTCAAGCTGGCCGAGACGCCAATTTCCCTCGAGGAAGCCGCTCGTCGCTATGGTGGGGTCGATGGACTGCTGGAGACCGTCGAGCCTTCAACCCCGATACTGACCGGCGGCCCGATGCGAATTCTCGAGCGACACTCGTGCGTGTTCGACGGCCGTCGCTTTGCGCACATCGTCCTGAGCTACAAAGACGAGACCGTGTCGCTGCTGGTCACCGACGATCCGCACCCTGGTGGCGCGCCCTGGGGCAAGTTCGCAAGAAAGAGTGACACGACTTCAGCGTTGCCCGTCACCGATGGCTTCCATGTCGCGTCGTTCCGCGGCGCGCGGCACGCGGTGTTCGTGGTGTCGTCGTTGAACGCGGCCGACGTACAAGAAGTGGCAGAGGCGATGCTCGGACCGGTGTCGCGCGCCCTGCCCGAGGCGTAATAAGGGGGGGCGAATACGTAATACACTGATTCGGCGCGGGAACGTGCCGTCAAGCCACGCCGCCTGACTCCGAATCCGCAGCGCACAGTGCGGCGATCTGGGGTTCTGCCGTTCGACTCCGCGTCAACCGAGAAGCCGCCATCCGAGGTAGACACGCTGTACGCTCGTGACCACGAGAGCCGCCGCCCACGCCCACGCCAGCCAATACAGATGCTCAGGAAAGAGCGCCCACAACGTGTACATCACCGTCGTTTCACCGGCTTCGGTCAGACCAGGCGTGAATTGAAAGGTGCGGTTGGTGGTGCTGATCTGGCGACGGGCCATGCCAGCCGCATCGGACAACGCC
>JACCSI010000401.1 GCA_013813075.1 Acidobacteriota bacterium
CGGCGGGCGCAGATGGTGGACACCCAACTTCGCCGGCGCGGTATCGACGATCCGCGCGTCCTCGACGCCATGTCGCGGGTTCCCCGTCATCGCTTTGTCCGCCACCGAGACACCGAGTTCGCATACGGCGACTATCCGGTCGACATCGGTCTCGGCCAAACCATTTCCCAGCCGTACATCGTAGCGTTCATGACCCAGGCGCTGGCGCTGCCACCCACCGCCAGGGTGCTCGAGATCGGCACCGGTTCCGCCTATCAAACGGCAATCCTCGCCGAAGTAGCGGCCCTGGTCTTCTCGATCGAGATTGTCCCGGAGCATGCGGCCGGCGCGACCCTCGTGCTCGACCAGCTCCACTACACCAACGTGCACGTGCGTAGCGGCGACGGCTACGGCGGCTGGCCTGAGGCGGCGCCGTTTGACGCCGTGATCGTCACCGCCGCGCCCGATCATGTTCCACAGCCGTTGGTCGATCAGTTGAAGGTCGGCGGCCGGCTCGTCGTGCCGGTCGGCCGGGGCGACCAGGATCTCCTGGTGTTGACGCGCACGAACGACGGCTTCAAGGAAGAGCAACGGTTGCCGGTGCGATTCGTGCCGCTGACTCGAGGGCAACGAGTGTAGCCCGCCGAGTCCATTGGCCCTTTGCGCACCAGATAGAATTAGTGCCGTAGCGGTGCGAGAGATTGAAGCGCGGGTGATTGACGGGTTCATGCGAGGCCTGCCTGGGGTGGATGCGCAACTGCGAATGGCGCCGCGCCCTCGTTACGGCTGGGACCCGCATCAGTTTCCAGAGGGACTCCGCGAAGGCGCCGCGCTGGTGCTGATCTATCCGATCAACGGCCACCCGCATGTGCTGCTGACCGTTCGGGGGTCGGGCATGCGTAACCACACCGGGCAAGTGTCGTTCCCCGGCGGGGCCGTGGATCCCGAAGAGTCGTTCGAGACGGCAGCGTTACGCGAGGCCAGCGAGGAAGTCGCGGTGGCGCCGGCCTCGGTGCGCGTACTGGGTCGCCTCACGCCGCTGCACATTCCGGTCAGTGGCTACCGTCTGCACCCGGTCGTCGGTTTCGTCGACGACCGGCCGGATTTCCGGCCGGCGCTCTCAGAAGTGGCGCGCATCCTGGAAGTCCCGATCGACCTGCTGCAGGAGCCCGAGGTCCTGAAGTCGGAATCGCAGACCCGTCAGGTCGCGGGGCAGAGTTACGAGGTCGAGATCCCCTATTTTGCGATTGACGGCCAGAAGGTCTGGGGCGCCACGGCGATGGCACTCGCTGAATTTCTCGCATTGCTGGAATCTGAGTAGACGCGCCCGCTGCAGGAAAAATCGACGCCCCCATTGGCGCAGGCCGCGGCGGCCACCTGACGAAGCCGGCCAATGGAGCGCTGAAGAAGGTGCAGGATCCGCCGGCTTCGTCAGTCGCACCAACGAAGTTGTTCGCCGAAACGCGACGAGGCATGAGGCGAGGATGAAGGAAGCGACGATACTGCCGACAGTCTACGCGAGCACGTGCGCGTCGTGCTCTTCGAAGGGGAGACTGTGGTCGTCGGGCGCTGGCGTTGCCCGCGTTGTTCGTCGAAGAGACGGTTCTCGAGGTGCTGGCTCGCGCGTCGGGCCTGGCGTATGGGCGACTGTTCGCGGTTCCTGCGGCGAGCGACTCGGCCCGTTCGCGAGACCTCGCCGAAGCGGCGCGTGCGGTCCTGGCGCGCCGCTTCGCGGAGTCCCTGTCTCTCGCCGACGTGGCGCGCACGGTTGATGCCGCGGTATTCCATCTGGTGCGGTTGTTCCATCGCCAGACCGCCACGACGCTGCACGCCTACCGGAACCAGCTACGACTGAGCGCGGCACTCGGCTCACCGAGCCCGGCGTTGATTTGCTGGCCACGGCACTCGACCTCGGCTATTCGAGCCACAGCCATTTTACCGAGACATTCCGTCGTTCGTTCGGCATCACGCCCTCGGCGGTGCGCGGCAACCTCACTGCGACACGCGTCCGGGAAACAGGCACGAAGAACGAAGGATGGAGGCATTCAGTACGCCCTCACGCTCAGCACTAGAATGGTGCGTGCACAATCCGTTCGTTCCCGAAACGCTCGAAGGGTGGAGCGCGCTCCACTTGATGTATCGCATCGACTGGGGCCGCCTCGGGCAGGCTTATCCCGGTGAGCGTCAACAGATGGCGGAGGAGTTTGCCGGCGTGTTTGCCGGCACGGTGGCGTCGGCGACCGAGGGCGGCAACGCGCTGGTGCAGATGTTGGGGCACAAGGGCGATCTCATGGCGATCGCGTTTCGACGCTCGTTCGACGAGCTGGGCCGCACCCAACTGGCGCTGTCTCGGTGCAAGCTGCAAGCCTATCTGACCCTCACCACGTCGTACGTGTCGATCGTGGAGCTTGGCATGTACGACATGACGGCCAAGATCCATCGCCAGCTCGCCGAAGGCGGTTTGACGCATGGCAGCGACGCCTTCGTGACGGCGTTTGACGAGGAAATGGATCGGCAGCGCCAACGGGTGACCGGGCGTCTCTTCGGCGAGATTCCACATCGCCGCTACGTCTGCTTTTACCCGATGGACAAGCGCCGGGGCGAGACGCACAACTGGTACGCGGTGGAGTTCGAGCGGCGCGCCGAGATGATGGTTGAGCACGGCAAAGTCGGGCGAGAATATGCCGGGCGGGTGACGCAGGTTATTTCCGGGTCGATTGGTTTTGACGACTGGGAGTGGGGCGTTGACCTGTTCGCCGACGATCCGGTGACGTTCAAGAAACTGATTTACGAAATGCGTTTCGACGAGGCGAGCGCGAAATACGCGGAGTTCGGGCCGTTCTACACGGGCCTGCAGTTTGCGCCCGCGGAGCTCCGCAAGTTGCTGGAAGGGGAGTTGCCCTCGCTGACTTAGCCGGCGTCTGCATTCGAGAAGGTTCCTGACGGGGAGGTACGGCGACGGC
>JACCSI010000419.1 GCA_013813075.1 Acidobacteriota bacterium
GTCGATGCCAATACCCGGCGCGCTCTGGCGGATGTAAATGAGGCGGTCCTGGTCGCGGTTGACGAGCGGACGCAGGAGCACGCCGCGTACGACGCTGAAGATGGCGGCGTTGGCACCAATGCCGAGCGCCAGGGTGACGATGACGATGCCCGCCACGGCTTTGACCCTGGCGAGCGACCGCAGCGCCACGCGGAAGTCGGTGATGAAGCTCATAGTGGTCTATCGAATCAGGCGCCCGTGAATCGACACGCGCGTTCACTCAGCGGAAAAATACAGCGAACAATACCAGCGGATTCATTTGTCGTATTCACCATTCGCGTGCGTTTCTTTACGCCAGGCAGCCCTTCGGGCTGAGGCGGTGTCTACGGGGTGCGGAGCGGTGCCCCTCGCCTCCTAGAAGATGTCGCCGCGCCAGTACAGAACGGCGTCGCCGGAGAGAACCGGTTCGATGGCCCGTTGGCGCAATGGACGCAGCATCAGGGCGTTTTCCGATGGCGCGGCCGACGTGATCGCCACCTGCGGAGGAACGAAACCGGGCGGCAGCCAGCCGCGAATCGTCGGACGCCGCTCGACCGGTTCGCGAGCGATGAGCGCCTGCAGGATGGCGCCGACGCGGGCGCCTGAAACGTCACGGTCGCCACACTCCTCGAGCGTCCAGGCATTTCCGGCGACGCTGATGACGACGTAGGCTGCCGCCGTGATGCCTTCTTCAGCGATGAAGAAGTGCAGCTGCCTGGCGCCGGCGGCGCCGAGCCCCGCCAGCAGCCGTTTCGTCGTCACCGCGTATTTGACGAGGTCGACGTCGCGATCGAGGTGAAAGCGGAAGGGGGTGGCGCGAGCCCGCCCCATGGCCACAATGGCGGCGAGGTCGCGGTCTTCACCGCCGCGCACGAGCGTCATTGGCGCACCGTGACGGGCGGATTGCGCAATATTGAGTTCGACGTCGGTGGCCGGGATCGGTTCGAAGCCGTTGCGGTCGCAGGAAGACGATGCGGCGTTACAAAACAGCAACGCGAGGTCCGCGCCGTCGCGTGCGGCGTCCTCGAGGAGTTGCTCAACCAGCGTGCTGGCGTGGGCAGACTCGTGATCTGGGGCGTCAGTCACCACTGAGCCAATGGCGCACACGCGCACGGGCGCACCATCCAGCACCGCCGCGAGCTGATAGCAGGTCGCGGCGGCAAGCCACTCGTCGCCCCGCACCAGTGCGAAAGTCTGCTGATGACGGCCTCCCCAGGCTGTCCGGGTCCGCGCCGCGTGGAACCGGGCGAACGCCTCGCGAGTGAGGCCCGAACGCCCGTTGGCCCACCTTCTGTCGAGCACGCGCCCGAGCAGGTGATTGTGCGCTTGAATAACAGTCAACAGCGGACTCTACACTTGCGTGTGGTGCGTGGCACGCGGTGAGCACCGTTGTCCTCGCAGCGCGGCAGGCAGGTGAAGGCCGGAATCAGAACCGCTTGGCGACCTCGAGGAGGAGCCGCACCAGGAGCACGATGGGCGCGCCGATCACCAGCATCATCACTGGAAGCAGCACCACGACGCCGATGACCATGCCGGCCTCGCCGATCGCGCCTCCGAATTTCTGAAAAGTCATCACACGGTCCTCTGGCGTTACCGACGCCTCTACGGCTTGTTTCCCAGCACAATGCGCACCACGTGTGTCAGCCCGTCCTCGACGAGCGGAATCGCGGTGGCGTCGACCGGCACGTCGTCCACCATCGCCGTGGCGACGCCACGGCACTGGCGGTCTGGGTTCGAGACCTCAATCAGGTATTCGGTGTTCTGGAACTGCCAGCGGATCTCGTACGCCGGCCATGACGAGGGGATGCAGGGGTCGACGCTGAAGCGGGCGCCGCGGCGTCGTAGTCCCAGCATGCTTTCGAGGCCGGCGCGGTACATCCACGAGGCAGACCCCGTGTACCAACTCCATCCGGCGCGCCCTTCGTGCGGCGGCCGTGCATAGACGTCGCCGGCAAGGACATACGGTTCCGCCTTATAGCGTTCGAGCTCAGCCGCGGTCCGCGCATGGTTCACCGGATTCAGCATGTGAAACAGTTCCGCCACTTCATCGCCGCTGCCAAGCCGCGCCAGAGCCATGACCACCCATGCCGCGGCGTGGGTGTATTGCCCGCCGTTTTCGCGGATGCCCCGCGGATAGGCTTTGATGTAGCCGGGATCCTGCTCAGATTTATTGAACGGCGGATCCAGGAGGAGAACAATCTGCAAGGGTCGCGACACCAGCGCCGCCCGGACCGCATCCATCGCGCGTTCCGCGAAACGTTGCGGCACGGCGCCGGACAGCACGGCCCACGATTGCGCAATGGAGTCGATCTTGGCCTCGTCGTTCTGGACCGAGCCGAGCGGGGTGCCATCGTCGTAGTAGCCGCGGCGGTACCATTCGCCGTCCCACGAGTCCTCGAGACTCGACGCCAATCGGCGAGCCGACTCGCGGTAGCGTGTCGCGCGCGCCTGGTCCTGACGCCGGTCGCAGATTGTTGAGAAATCCAGCAGCACCCCGTGCAGGAAAAATCCCAGCCAGGTGCTCTCGCCGCGCCCCAGGTGGCCGACGCGATTCATGCCGTCGTTCCAGTCGCCAGTCCCGAAGAGCGGCAGCCCGTGCGCCCCCGACGTGACACCGCGCTCAATCGCACGGATGCAGTGCTCGAACAGTGTGCCCTGTTCGCTCGAGACCGTTGGCAGCCCATAGACTTCGTGCTCCTCGCTGGTGAGCTCCGGGGCGTCGAGAAAGGGCACGATCTCATTCAGAACGTCGTCATCACCGGTCGTGCGCACGTACTCAGCCACGACATGCGGCAGCCACAGCAGGTCGTCGGAACAGCGCGACCGCAAGCCGCGCCCTCCCGGCTCGTGCCACCAGTGCTGGACATCGCCTGCCACGAACTGTCGTCCCGCGGCGCGCAGCAGGTGCTGGCGCGCGAGATCCGGTCGGGCGAGCAGCAGCGCCATCACGTCCTGCAGTTGATCGCGGAAGCCGAATGCGCCACCCGGCTGGTAGTAGCCGCCGCGCGTCCACAGGCGGCAGCTGATGGCCTGATACAGCAACCAGTGATTCATCACTGCGTCGAACGAGTCGTCCGGCGTCCTGACACGAATGGCGCCGAGTGTGTGCTGCCACCCCTGGAGCACACGCGCGCGCGCCGACAAGGCCGACTCGACCCTCGCGTGACGTCGAATCAACTCGTCGGCATGGCGGCGGTCCGTGCCTTGTCCGAGCAGCAACACCATCTGACGCGTCTCGCCCGGTTGGAGAACGCAACGCAGGTGCAGGGCCGCGCATGGATCCAGTGACGCGCCGACGCGGCCCGAAAGCTCGGTTTGTCGAAGAGCCGCGGGTTGCGACAAGTGGCCGTTGCGACCGATAAAGGCCCGGCGATCGGCCGTGAATGATACCGGCGCGTCGCTGGCACAAGCGAAAGCGACACAGCCGGCAAAATCCTGGCTGTAGGCGTTGCGCGCGAACACCGCACCGCTGGGTGAATCGTAGTCGGTGACCACGTGCAGCTGCTGTCCCTCGCGCGGCGGTCCGAGGATCCACTCGTTGTAGGCGAAGATGCTCAAGGTCCGCGGCGAGGGTGCGTCGTTGGTCAGTGTGAGCAGCGAGAACTTCACGGGGTCGTCGGCGTCAACGAACAGCTCGAGCTCGTGACGCAGTCCGTTTGTCACCTTGGAGAATTGCGTCAACCCGGCCGTGTGACGGACCACGCACCGGCCGCTCGCCGCGGTGCGGGCCAGGGGTCCTGGTGTCGGGCACCACGACGCGCCGGTCTCGTCATCGCGGATGAACAGCGCTTCCGCGGTGGGATCGCTCACCGGATCGTTGGCGAACGGCGTCAGCCGATTCTCGCGACTGTTACTCGCCCAGGTATGTGACGCACCGGAGGAGGTGACAATCGTGCCGAACTGTGGGTTGGCGATGACATTGACCCACGGCATCGGCGTTTCCCGGGCACCATCGAGAACGATGGCGTAGCCCTGTCCCTGGTCGGTGAAGCCCCCCAGTCCGTTCGCCAGCGTCCTGCGCGGCACCGACACCTCGGCGCCGGTGGGCTCGACGCGCGGTGCTGCGGTGGGCACCAACGCCGTCGTCGCTGCTGCCCGCAGGTCGGGATGATCGAGCTGTGACTGCAGATCGCCCCGGCCGCCGCATAAAATCGCCGCAGCCACCGCTTCGAAGAGCACGCGGTCGGCCTGACTCATCCGATCAGCCCGCAACAGATAGGCGCCGCCAGGTCGATGTTGCCAGGTGCTCCAAGGTCCGTTCTCGAGCATCGCCTTGAGCTGATCGTGCATCTCGTCGAGGTACCCGATCGGGTGCTCGTTGAGGATGACGACGTCGGCCCGAAGTCCTTTCAGCCGCCAGTATTCCTGCGCCTGCAAAGCCTGTCGCACCAACGGCACGTCGTTTTCACCCAGGACGCGGACGAGGAGGATGGGAAGATCCCCGGAAATGGCGTGCGGCCACAGACCTGGTTGGCCGAGCGCGTTTTGCGCAATCGTCTGCGCACTGGCACGTAACGACTCGTGCGTGCCAAGCACCCGGGACGCCAGCCGTTCGAACAACACCGCGGCCTCCGGGGAAATGCCGAGATACCGCAGACCACTTTGCGCCTGGGTCATGGCCAGCGCGAAGGTGCGCCCCGTGGCCCTGGCTTCGTGGTACTTCCGGGCCAGGGCTACGGCGGTGTCGCGATCGGCGGCCATGCCGGTGGCAAAAAACAATCGCACCGTGGAGCCCGGCACCAGCCGGATGCGTTGACGGAGGCTGACGATCGGATCGAGCACGATGCCCGTGGTGCCTGACAGGGCGCGGCCGTCGAGCGCCAGCGGGTTACCGGGGTTGCGACCGCGGCCGAGGAAACGCGCGCGATCGGTTTCCCACTCGACGTGCCCTTGCGGTCGCCCTTCGAGGCTCAAGGCGTGAAACGCCCACGCGGGGAGGTCGCGCGCATCTCGCGGCCGGCGATGGCAGAGCAGCGCCGTGCTGTCCGGCAGATACTCGGTTTCGACGAACAACTTGCCAAAGGCGGGGTGGGCCAGGTCGTTCACCGCGGTGGTCAGCACCAGCTCAGCATAGCTGGTGACGTCGATCTCGCGGATCCGTGTGCCCAGGTTGCGCACGGTCAGGCGTCGCACCTCGACGTCGTCCTCGGCCGACACCGCAATCTCCAACTGGGTGGAGAGGTCTTCGTCGCGCCGACGAAAGCTCGCGCGGTCGGCGGCGAACGTCACCTCGTAGTCGTCCGGTTCCGCGCGCGTCGGTTGATAAGTGGCCGACCAGACCGCACCACTGCGCACATCGCGCAGGTAAATGAACTGCCCGTCGCAATCACGCGTCGCGTCGCGGCGCCACCTGGTGACGGGGAGCCCACGCCAGACGCTGGTGCCGCCGCCGGCATTGGTCACCGCGGTCACGTAGTTGCCGTTCGAGAGAAACTGCGTGTGCGGGAACATTGTGTGCGGGGTGCGGAAGCGACGAACGAGCACCGAGGCCGCGGGTGCGGCGACGCGCACCTCGTCAAGCGGACGCGGCTCCATCGTCGGCACCCCACGCGGCACCCGCTCCTGCAGCAGCAGTTCGGTGGCCTGGATCCGAGGCTCGGCGTGGAAGCGTTCGATCATCCGATCGCCCAGCAGCGCGTTGGTGAGGGCGACGAGCGTCATCCCCGCGTGATGCGCCATGTAGGTCGAGACGATGACGCCGGTCGGCCGCTGGTCGGCCCCCGCGGGCTCTGCACCGCGATCGGTGTAGTCAATAGCGTCAAAGAATCCGTACTCGCCCTCGGCGCCTGCCGCCGCGAGCCGCCGCAGGTTGGCGACGCTCTGTGCCGGGTTGATGGTGACAGCGAGCGCCGTGGCGTACGGAGCGACGACCAAGTCATCGCCGAGACCGCGTTTCAACCCCAGCCCCGGAATGCCAAAGGCCTTGTATTGATAGGTGCCGTGCCGATCGACGACATTGTAGGCAGATTCCGAGATGCCCCATGGCACTCCGGACGCGGTCGCGTACTCAATCTGCCGCTCGACGGCCATCTGACACGAATCGCCGAGCAACGTGTTCGGATAGCTCCGCATGACGAGCAGCGGCATCAGGTATTCGAACAGCGTCGCGCTCCACGACAGCAGCACGGGTGCGCGGTGGACGCTGGTGATAGAGCGGCCCAGATGAAACCAGTGCATTTCCGGCACGTCGCCTTTGGCAATGGCGACAAAGCTCGCGAGACGGGCTTCGGATGCGAGCAGATCGTAGTACGACAAATCGAGCCGGCCGGCCGTCTCGGCGTCTGCAAGCCGGTAGCCGATGGCGAAGAGCTGTCGCTTGGAGTCGAACAGGAAGCGGAAGTTCATGTCGTCGCACAGCCGGCTCGCACGCGCGGCCAGCGACGGCGAGATGTCGCGAAGTCCGATCGACAGAGTGAGAAGCGCGCCGGCGAAATTACCGCTGTCGACGGTTGAGATGTAGGCGGGCGCGAGCGGTTCCAGTGTGCGCGTGTCGTACCAATTGAGCAGGTGACCCTGGTGACGCTCGAGGCCTTCGACGGTGGTCAGCGTGGCGTCGGTGCGGCGCTCGAGCTCGGCGCGATCGATGAAGCCCAGATCGTGTGCCGCCAGGGTCGAGAGCATGCTCAGGCCGATGTTGGTTGGGGAGGTGCGATGCGCGATGGTTTCGACTGGTGTCATCTGCACGTTGTCGGGCGGCAGGCCGTGGTCGGCGGGTCCGACAAACGTTTCGAAGTAGCGCCAGGTCTTGGCCGCGACCGCCAGCAGATACTCGCGGTCGTGCGGGGTCAGTGGCGCGCGCTGACGCGGGATGGGGCGACTCCACACGAATGCCGCCCACGGGGCCACGAGCCAGAACCCAAGAATCGGGACTGCCACCGGTAACGCC
>JACCSI010000420.1 GCA_013813075.1 Acidobacteriota bacterium
TCGGATATGAGGACTTTGCGGCGTTCTGCGCCCTGAGCGCGACGCTCGGCCGTCCGGTGACGCACATGGTCCGAGGCCATGATCACGTCGATGAGCGCTACGAGATCTACCCGGCGTATGCCGCGACACCGGTGCTGACCACGGTCGCGCTGTCGCGGAGGCTGGTGCGCGAGCTGTTCGGGGCTTTCATCCGTGTGCCCACGATCGCGCGTTGGGTCCGCGGATCGTTGCCGCAAGTGTATCGGCTTCACATCCCGGCGCAGCATATTCGCAGCTGTTATCCCGAGGCCATTAGTGACGATCAGGTTGAGTTCACGGAGCCAAGCGCGAAATGACCGGAGTCGCCCGACGTTGTCCCACCTGCGGAACCACGCAAAACCACCCCGGCGAATGCGAGGCCTGCTCAGAAGGGGAGGTCCGCTATTTTTGCAGCAACCATAGTCCGGGACTCTGGCTAGACGATCCTGTGTGCAAAACGTGCGGCGCCAGGTTCGGTGACGCACCCAGAAAACCGCCCGAGCCGACACGCCGCGCTGCGCCGAAGGCACCCACGCGGGCTCGGCCGCGGCCGGAGTCCCGACCGGCGAGGCCGCGTAGCGCCGAGCCTCCGGACACTGGTCCCAGGCGAACGCCTCCCCGGGTTGCCGCACCGGGAGACATCCCGTCTATCCCTTCGCTGGCCGACGTACTGGTGGACATGCTGGAGGAAGGGAAGCGCACACACGACACGATCGACGAAGTGCCGCGGAGGGAGCCGATCGCGGCAGCTCCGCGCCGACCCTTCCCAATCCTGGGCTGTCTTACCAGGCTGGCGTTGTTTGTGCTCTTGTTAATCGCACTCGCTGTCGGCGGCTTGTTTTTTCTGTTTGGGGGCGCCATTTACTGATTCATGGCTCGCCATGAGCACCGCTTCGATGGCTCGGAAATCCACCGGCTTGACCAAGTGGTGGTGGAAACCGGCGGTCCGCGACCTCTCCCGGTCCGACTCCTGGCCGTACCCGGTGAGCGCGACCAGCCATAGGTCGCCGAGGCCCGGGAGTTGCCGCAGCCGCGCGGCCAGCTCGTAGCCGTCCATGACCGGAAGCCCGATATCCAGAATCGCCACCTGCGGAGTAAAGGATTCCGCGACTTTCAGTGCCGCCGGAGCATCGTACGCGATTCGCGTGTGGTGACCTTTTGCGGTCAACACCGCCGCCAGCATCTGGGCCCCGTCTTCGTTGTCGTCCACGACAAGAATTCTGCGGGCCCCTGGCATCGACGGACCCTCTGGGATATCGACGACCGGTGGACGCTGTCCGGCCTCCAACCGCGACTCCGCTATCGGCAGGCGGACGACAAACTCACTGCCGCGCCCCAGTCCGTCACTGTGAGCCGAGACCGTTCCATGATGGCGTTCGACGAGGTTACGGACAATCGTCAAACCGAGTCCGAGTCCTCCCTGCGACCGGTCGATCGCCTGCGGTTCCTGGACGAAGAGCTCGAAGACGCGAGGCAAGACGTCCGCGGCAATGCCGATTCCCGAATCTTTCACCCGGAGCACGACCTCGATATTGTCCTGCTCGGCGCGGACACTGACGTGACCGCCAGGGGGCGTGTACTTCGCCGCGTTGGTCAGAAGGTTGGACACAATCTGACTCAGTCGGGTCGGATCGCCTCTTACCAGAAGCCCCCGTCGTGGGACCTCCACCGCAAGCGTGTGCGTGCGTTGCTCGAGCAGGGGGCTGGCCATCTCGATCGCTTTCGCAACCACGGAAGCGATCTCCACGATCTCTTCTTTCAGTTCCACCTTGCCGCGGGCGATGCGTGAGACGTCGAGAAGGTCGTCGACCAGCCGCGTCAGGTGAGTGACCTGGCGCTCGATGACCGTGCGCTCACGCTCGGACCCGTCGCTGCCTCGAAGCTTCATCAGGTGCAGCGCCGTAAGAATTGGCGACAGCGGATTGCGCAGTTCGTGACCGAGCATCGCCAGGAACTGATCCTTCGCGCGGTTCGCAGCTTCGGCGGCTTCGCGTAACTCGTTCACCTGATCGCGGGCCAGCACCTGTTCCGACACATCGGAGGCGACCACGAACACGCCCGCAATCGCGCCGTCGATGTTCCGAAACGGTGAGTACACGAAATTGAAGTACACCGTTTCCGTCGCCCCGCTGCCACGGTCGAACCGCGTCGCCGTTTCTTTACCCACGTGCGAGGCGCCCGTCCGGTAGACGCCGTCGAGCAGCCCACTGACTTGGTCGCGGAGCTCCGGCATGACCTCGAGAAGCGGACGATTGAGCAGCTCCTCTTCAGTACGGCCCCAGACCCGACAGATGGGAGGATTGGCCAGCTCGATGACGTGATTGCTGCCCCTCAGCACCGCGATCAATGTGGGCGCCTGCATGAACAACGAATAGAGCAGCCGCTTCTGGAGTTCGGCCTCTTCGCGGGCTTGGCGTTCGCGCTCGCGCAGAACAGCATTGGCTTCGGTCGCGCGGCGCTCGTTCTCGACATCAGTATTGGTGCCAAACCAGTGTGCGACCTCACCGCGCGAGTCGCGAACCGGATTCACACGCGTCAGGAAGCGCCGGAACGTTCCATCGGCCCCGCGCAACGGGAACACCATCTCGAACGGGGTCCCTGCATCGATCGACTTCTGCCAGCCTTCTTTCACCGCCGGTAGTGCCGCCGGGTCGTGAACCCGTTCCCACCGCCACCCATCCATCTCCCCAGGAACGGTACCCGTGTAGGCGTACCACTGCTCGTTGTACCAGTAGATCCACCCGTCGGGCGTCGCCATCCACGCGAGGTTGGCGATCGAATTGGCGAGAGCCCGAAAAAGATGCTCGCTTTCCTTCAGGTGTTGCGTGACACGGGCGCGCTCGATCGATTCCCAGCACCGGCTCGCCACACGCTCGACAAGCTCAACTTCTTCCGACTGCCAGGTTCGCGGCGTCGCCGTATGCACCGCCATCGCGGCGACAAAACGGCCTTGCTTCAGGATGGGCACACAAATGACGGCTCGAATCGCGGTCAGGGCGTAAGACGGCCGTTCGTCCGGTGTGATGCGGGGGTCGCTGTCCGTATCGGACACCACGTACGGCTTCCCGGATTGCATGAGGCGCACACACTCCTCTCCGAACTGCCTGAACGTGTAGCGGCCGACGATGCTGTCGACGCCGTTGATGTAATTGCCAGTCAGGAAAAACGTGTCCTCGTCGTCCGCGACCGTCGCGTAGGCGCATCGGTTGACGCCCAGGTGGGTACCCAACGCCTTAGCGGCGGCAAAGGTGATCTCGTCCGCGTCGGTCAACGGCCGCACGGCATCGTCCACATCGACCAGGAGTCGGGCACGCGCTTCCGTGCGCTTGCGATGCGAGATGTCGCGGGCAATTTTCGACACGCCAGCGATGCGACCTGCGCGATTCCTGATCGGCGAGACCGTCAGGGCCACCTCGATCCCGGATCCGTCGCGGTGGCGGCGCGCCGTGTCAAACGGCGGGACGCGTTCGCCACTCCGCACGCGATGCACGACCTCGCCCTCTTCACCCTCACGGTCAGGGGGGACAATGAGGCGTATCGATTGACCGGTCGCTTCAAGCGCCGTGTAGCCGAACATCCGTGCCGCGGCGGGATTCCACGACGTGATCACGCCCGCCAGATTGTGGCTGACGATGGCGTCATCGGAGTGCTCGATAATGTCCGCCAGGCGAAGGGCAACTTCGTCGGCGGCTTTGCTATCCGTGATATCCCGAGTGAAGCAGCGGGTGTGAAGGAAGCGATCGTCACGCCGCAGGACGTTCGAATTGATC
>JACCSI010000422.1 GCA_013813075.1 Acidobacteriota bacterium
CTCCTACCGACACCCGCGGCACTTTCATCTCATCTGTAAAAGTTGCAACCGATCCTACGAGTTCCTCAGCTCCGACATCGAGACGCTGGTCGAAGAAGTTGCGGCGGCGCGCGGCTTTACCGCGCGGCAAAGTGTGGTGCAGATCTACGGCACATGTGAGGCGTGCCGCACCGGCCGTGCCCCGGCCGAAGAGGGCTCGACGAGCGAGCTGCTATTTGCGCGCGATGCGCTGCGTATTGCGATTGCCACCGAACGCAGTGGTCTGGAGTTCTATACGCGCGCGGCGCGAGTCACCAAGGACGTGCGCGGCCGGGCAATCTTCCATCGCCTCGCCGAGGAGGAAAAGCACCACCTTGGCACTCTGGAAAAGCGTTACCAGAAGCTCCTCGAGCAGGATCCACAGCTCGAGTCGCGCCCGACCTTCCTCTTCTTCAAGGGCGCGGCCAATGGGTTGTTCGCGCGTGGTGCGGACGAGTTGATGGCCGAAGGCATCAACGATCGCGAGGCCTACAAGATCGGCATTCGCTGCGAGCGCGGCTCACACCGCTTCTTCAAGCGGTATGGTGAGCGATTCGAGGACTCGGAAGGCAAGCAGGTCTTCCTCGAGTTTGCGGAAGAGGAACGCGAGCACCTCGAGATGCTGATCCGGGAATACCGGGCCCTGCTGCGTCGTCAGGCCAAGCGCAAGCCCAAGGCGAAGTCTGCGGCGCCGGCGCGACAACTCGCGTCGCGCTGATCGATTTTCCACGACAACACCATCGCCATCTTTCAGTCGGGGCCGCGGGGCTCTTCACAGGTTCACGCGCCCCATGATCGAGCCACTCGTCACCGTCCAAGGCCTCGTCAAGAATTACCAGGCGCTGCGTCCGCTTCGAGTCGAATCGCTGATTGTCAATCGCAGAGACGTGATCTCCATCACCGGGCTCGATGCCCCGGCGGCGGAGATGTTCGTGGGCCTGCTTACCGGCGCAGTACTGCCGGACGAAGGCGAGATTCGGCTGTTCGGTAAATCGACCAGCGAGGTGGCCGACAGCGACGCGTGGCTGGCCATGCTCGACGGCGTTGGCATCGTCACCGACCGAGCCGTGCTCATCAGTCAATTTACGGTGGAGCAGAACATCGCAATGCCGTTCACGTTGGAGGTGGACCCGGTGGCGGCCGCGATGCGGCCACGCGTGCGGCAGCTCGCGGAGGAGGTTGGCCTGGGTGGCGATGACCTGCATACGCCGGTCGCACAAGCGAGTCCCCACGTGCAGGCGCGTGTGCGCCTGGCCCGGGCGGTGGCGCTCGAGCCATCGGTGCTGTTTGCGGAGCACCCCTCGGCCACCCTGGCGCGAGACACCGTCAAGGCGTTTGCCGCAGACGTCAGGCGTGTTGCCGGTGCCCGCGGCCTGGCAGTGTTGGCGATTACCGCCGACGAAGTCTTTGCGTCGGCGCTCGGCGGCCATGTGCTCGTCCACGAGCCCGTCAGCGGCGCGCTGAAACCGCGGAGGGGTTGGTCTAGGATGTTCAGAGTGCTTAGTGACTAGTGGTTCGATCGGGGAGCGACTGATGCCATACGGACACATTAAACGGCTCGAACCGCAGTTGGGGTTCGGATGGCTGGTGGACGACACCGGCCTGGACTGGTTTTTCGTTCGCGACGGCGTGCGCGAGAGAAAGCTGGACCGCTTGTGGATCGATGAGCGGGTCGGCTTCGCTTACGAATGGACGCCGAAGGGACCTCGCGCCTCCGATATTCACTTTGAACAGCTCGATTGAGCCTCGTCCTGTTTGATATCGACGGCACGTTGCTTTTGAGCGGCGGCGCTGGAGTGCGGGCGATGTCTCGTGCCTTCGAACAAGTGTTTGGTGTGGCGGACGCCTTTGCGGGAATCGAACTCGGCGGCCGGACAGATACCTTCCTGTTGTCGCGAGCAACTGCGCGCGCTGGCGTCCTGGACTCGCCACGCAATCACCGACGCTTTCGAGAGGCCTATCTGCAGGTGCTTTCAGAAGAGATTCACAACCCGGGCAGCGGGCGCAGTGAAGTGATGCCCGGCGTGCAGTCGTTGCTCGAGGCGGCGCAGCAGGATCCATCGCTCCACCTCGCGCTGCTGACAGGCAATTACGAGCCGGCCGCGTACCTGAAGCTCGGCCACTTTGGTCTGCGCGATTTTTTTGGATGGGGCGCGTTCGGCGAGGAGTCAGAAGACCGCAACGATCTTGGTCGCGTCGCGATGCGCCGGGCCGCCGAGCGGGCGATCCCGCCGGCGGCGTGCAGTCGCGCCATCGTCATCGGCGATACGCCATACGACATCGCGTGCGCGCAGGCGATTGGCGCGCGTGCGCTGGGCGTTGCCACCGGCTCGCACTCTGTTGACCAACTCCGGGCCGCCGGCGCCGATATCGCGGTGCCGGATCTCAGCGACACGACCTACGTGCTCAGCCTGCTGCGCTGATCCAGGTTCTTCCGCTCCCGCGTACGTCGACGCGGGGTCCCCCGGCGGAGCGGTCTCGACCGAAGGCTCCTCAGTGGCGGAAGCGCCTGGGAGTCGAACCCAGCCTGCCTCCGAAGAGGCAGCGACCGATTTTGAAGACCGGGAGGGCCACCGGGCCCCGTTCGCTTCCGCAGAAGATCATACACATCCTCAGAACGTCGGAGCGCACCTCGGAAGTGATGAAGTCGCTTTGTTGTCTTGTTGTGGACCACGTCTTGCCGTCGTCAGTCGGCGATCCCCACCCAATACGCGAGCATCCGTTGCGCCTCGAAAAGCGCGAAGCGCGAATCGCTGCGGGTTTCCCACCAGCGGTCCACGTTGGCGCGGTCGTGGCGGCTGGCGCGCATCACGATGCGCGTGCTGGTTCCAGCGAAGCGGCGAGTGACCGCGAGCCGGGCCCGGGCGGTATGGAGCTTGGAGGTGACGACGATAATGTGCGACCAATTGTGCGCACGCGCGGCATCGACGAGGGCGTCGCCTTCCGTCGCCGTGGTCACTTGCTCGGCCGTGAGGGCTTCGACGGCGTCCGACGGCACGCCCATGTTGACCAGCACCGTGCGCTGAATGTCCACTTCCGCTGGGACGGTGATGCCGCGTTCGCGAAGCGCCACCTCGCCGCCTTCGCTCAACTGCCGGGACAACAGAATGCGGGGCGCCCACCCCTCGAGATAGAGATCGCCGGCCTCGGCAATGCGGTCGATGCGGCTGCCGCCCAGGACGAAAATCACGTCCGCCTTCGCAAGCGGGTCCTCGTGGTGCAGGATGTGCCCGAGCGACAGCAATATCCACCACAAGCCGAGCAGGAAAACTAGAAGAATGAGGAGGCGCGCGAGGCGTTTCACGCTGGAGAACGAGCCCGGCCCCGTCACGAAGTCAACGGAGGCCGGGAGGGGAAGTGCAATTACACCAAATGCCTAACTTTCAATCAACCGAACATCACCAGCCCGTGGGCCTTTACCGGACTCTTCCGTGGTGAACTCGACGCGCTGCCCCTCACGAAGCAGTTCGAACACCGCGCCCCGCACCGCGCTGCGGTGGAAAAAGTGTTCGATGCCGGACTCATCCCGAATAAACCCGAAACCCTTATCGATCAGCAGTCGTGCGATCGTGCCCGTCGCCATACGCTCCTCCGATTAACCGAGCCTCCAGAGATCCGTCCCGGGAAGCCGCCACACCACGGTACCGCTGGTAACAACGTAATGAGGCCTACAGGCGTGTGGCGCGCTGGTCGGAGGCGAAAAGCCGGGCCAGTGTAGGCACAGGCTGGCGGGAAGTCAAGTATACGGTCGGCACCGCGCCCGCGTTTACTCCCGGCGACCAGAAAAATCGCCCATATATGATGTGGGCGCAGTGATTCGCGCCATCATTCTCGCGGCCGGAGCATCATCACGCATCGGCCGGCCAAAGGCGGCGCTGCCGCTGCGCCACCGCGGCGACACATTTCTTGCGCGCATCATCCGGACGCTCTTCGACGCGGGATTGCCGGAGATTGTTGTCGTCACGGGCGCTGCGGCCGAGGTGGTCCGTCAGGCCGCGGGTCGCGTCGATCGCCGTGTGCGCTTCGCCTACAACGCACACTGGGAGGTGGGTCAACTGTCCTCGCTTCTTGCGGGACTGTCGGGGTCAGCTGCCCTAACCGAGGCAGCCCTGGTCACCCTGGTGGACGTGCCGCTGGTCAATGCCAGCACCGTCCGGAAGGTTGTTCACCAATGGCGCCTCAGTCGAGCGCCGATTGTGCGCCCCTCGAACCGCGAACGCCACGGCCACCCCGTCATTTTCGACCGCACGTTATTCGAGGCGTTGCGAGCTGCTGACCCCAACGTCGGAGCCAAGGCGGTGGTGCGCGCCCACCAAGACACCACCGTCAACGTACCGGTCGACGACCCTGGTGCATTCCTCGATATCGACACCGATGAGGAATATCGCGCTGCGCTGCGCCAATTGCGGCATTGAACTGGTCGGTGACTACTGCCACGGCTGCGGCCAGCACGTTGCCGAGGCCAACGAGTTGGCACTGCGGCCGCTCGCCCGTCGATTCGGCGACGAGCTGCTGCATCTCGACTTCAAGAGCGTGCGCACGTTGCTCGCGCTCTTCAATCCTGGACGGCTGACACGCGAGTTTCTCAACGGCAGAAGGCGCCCCTATCTCAGCCCGCTGAAGCTGTATTTCCTCGCCGCGGCCATCTTCTTTC
>JACCSI010000473.1 GCA_013813075.1 Acidobacteriota bacterium
CCGCAGATCATCGAGGAATTGCGATTGGATGGCGTCGCCCTGCCCGCTATCGGTATTGCCGCGTCCCCTCGACCAGGCGTACGACATGCGGACACGATTCCCACCGCTTATGCGCTTGTCGACGGCGACCTGCATCGAGGTGTAGTCGATCCAGCCGACATTGATCGGCACGGTGACGTTGGACGCGAATTCGCCAACCTCGCCCACGAGCGGATTGGTGCGGCGAATCGTGGCGTTCTGGAGTGTCGACGTCGAGTCCCGCACGCCCGGGTTCAGTTCCTTCAGCATGTACTGGGCGCGCTGTTCGGACCGGATCAGGTCGACGCTGACCGACATCGCGCGGCCGAGTTGTCGCTCATACCCCAGGCTGTATTGCCGCGCCCAGGCGACTTCGCGGTCAGGATTGTCGAACCGGACTGCGCCGGCATTGCGCTGCAGCGTGCGCGGCGGGAACATGGCATCGAGCAACGCCCGGTTGATCACCGGCCCGTTCACCAGGAACGGGTCGCTCGGCAGATTTCCGTTACGCGGCCCCGTGTCGGCGTTGTTGGTGGGGAAGGTCACAGTAAACGAGTCCGAGAAGCGCCCGTTCGAGAAAAACCCGTTGATGAAGGTGTACGACGTTCGTTGAAAGAACAGGCCGGTGCCGCCACGCAGTACGGACTTGCCGTCGCCGTCGAGCGCGTACGAGAAGCCGACGCGCGGGGAGACGTTGTCGGCATCCCTCGGGTAACTGTGGTCTCGCCCGGTGAAGAGCGGATTGTTGCCGTTGGCGGTCGGCAGTATTTCAACGTCGTAGCGAGCCCCGACGCTGAGCGTTAGCCGGTTGTTCAACTTCCATTTATTCTGGGCGAACATGCCGATGAAGTGGCCCTTGACAAGAAAGTTGGAGGCGTTCGGCACACGAATGGAGAAGCGCTCGGGATAGGTGCGCGGGTTGCCTCGATCGAAATCGAGGTCGGAGTTGAACGAGAACGTGCCGTTCATGTTACCGAAATCCTCGTTGCGCAGCGAGGAATACAGGTAGTTGACGCCGACTTTGACGTCGTGGTCTCCGCGCTTGTTGGGAATGAACCAGGCGAACACGTTGTCGACGCCGTATGCCACATCGAGGCGGCGACTGGCGCGCGCGCTTTGCTGGTCGCTGAAGCTGGGATGATTGAGCAGCGGCAGCAGCGATCGCTGGTCCCGGGTCGCGTTGAAGTTGGGATTGCCGAAGAGCACGTCTTCCTTGACCGCGGAGATCCTGAAGGTATTGACCTTGGTGGCCCCAATCACCGAGCTCAGGTTGCCGACGACGGTCCAGTCTACGTCGGTCTCTGCTTCGACGCGCGAAGGTGTCCAGTTGGTGTTGTTCAGCTGCACCGGCTGCGGCGAAATCTCACGCAGCCAGCGCAGGCCCCAGGTGTTGTTCTGTGTGATCTGGTGGTCGCCGCGAACGAACGTGTTCCACACCCGCGTGGTCTCGAAGTCGGTACGGTTGAACTCCGGACGCGACGGAATGATCATCGTCACTCCGCCGTCAAGAATCACGCGCTCGACGCTTGTGAAGAAGTGGGCCTTGTTGCGGATGATCGGTCCGCCGAGGGTGCCGCCGAATTGCTGCTGTTTGGTTGGCGGCAGCGCCAGGTCGTCGCGCACCGCGAAATAATCACGCGCCGTGAACTTGTCGTCCTGGAAAAACGAGAACGCGCTGCCTCTGAACTGGTTGGTGCCTTGTTTGGACACGGAGTTCACGACGCCTCCCGACGCCAGCCCGTACTCGGCGTCGAACTGCCCGGTGAGCAACTGGAATTCCTGGACCGCCTCGATCGGCACGCGCGCCTGCGCGCCGCCGTTGCCGCCATTGAACGTGTCGTTGTTGTTGGACCCGTCCATGGTGTAATTGACGTTGCGGACGTTCTGGCCGGCGACGCTAATCGAGTCGGCGCCGAAAGTGGTCAGCGAAATATTGGCCACGACGCCGGGCAACATCCCGAGGAACCCCGCGAAGTTGCGGTTGAACAGCGGCGTGTCCACGAACTCCTGCGCGCTGACGACACCGCCGATCTCCTTGGACGTCGTGTCGACCAGTGGCGCTTCGGCCGAGACGGTCACGGCCTCTGTCAGGCCGCCCACTTCGAGCTCGACGTGGACCTGTGCCGTGCGCCCGACTTCCAGCCTCACCTCGCGTTGCAAAAATTTCTTGAAGCCCTGAAGCTCCGCGGCGACTTCGTAAACGCCCGGCGTCATCGCGCTCATCAGGAACGAACCGTCGGCACCACTGGTGGTTTCGCGAAACAAGCCGCTGCCCTGGTGAGTCACGACAAGAGAGACGCCAGGCAAGACGGCGCCTTGTTGGTCCACCACCTCGCCGCGCAAGCCAGCAGTGCCTTGCTGCGCGAACACCGGAGCGACCGTGAGAAGTAGACCGAAGGTGAAGAGAACGACGCGCCGCAGCATCTGGACCTCCTTGGAGAACGAAGCCCGAAAACAAGGGTAAACGTGAGTAGGTGAGGCGGAACATACGCAAGCGCAAGGCGCGCGTCAAGGCGGAAACATCAATAGCGCGGTAAAGTCTTAGACGTGTTACGAACACCCGTGTTGTTGGCTGGCGCCATGGGTCTGCTTGCTCTCGCCACCGCGACGGCTGGGCAGCGTGTCGGCGCATTTGGCGCGTCGCGCGATCACGAGGCGATTCAGTACTCCACGGCGCCGGTGACCAATGCGGTGACGGTGATCAACGAACGATTGCAGCGCGGCGACTTGGCTCTCACGTTCGAGCCGGTGAGTGGCTACCTCGGTGCGGTACTCGCCGCGTTCGGTGTCCCCATCGAGTCCCAGGTGCTGGTCTACTCACAGACCAGCTTTCAGGCGCGCCGGATCAGCGAAAACAACCCGCGCGCGGTGTATTTCAACGACTCGGTCGCGGTCGGGTTTGTGCGCGGCGGCGACATTCTCGAGATCGCCGTGCAGGACCCGCGGCAGGGCATGCTCTTTTATACGATCCCGCAGGCGCCGGCGGCTGCGCCTGTGTTGACGCGCAACGACAAATGCTTGTCGTGTCACCTGTCGTGGGACACACGCGCCGTTCCCGGACCGTTCGTGCTCACCGTGTTTCCCCGCAAGTCCGACGCGGACTACGCCAACGGCTTCCAAGTCGATCACCGCTCGCCCTTCGCCGACCGGTGGGGCGGCTGGTATGTGACCGGGGCCCGGGTCCCGACGTCAATGGGCAACCTGCGGCTGCTGCAGCCCAAGATGGCGGCCAGTGGTCCGCGCCCAGTCGCGGCGAAAGCGTCGCTTGACGGCGTGGTCGACCTCAAGGGGTACCCCTCCGCGTTCAGCGATGTCGTGGCGCTGATGGTGCTGGAGCATCAGACGCACGCGACAAATCTCATGACCCGCGCCGGGTGGGAAACCCGCGCCGGCGACCCTGCCCAAGTGCGCGAAGCGGTCGACGAGCTGGCGGACTACTTGACGTTCAAGGACGAAGCCACCCTGCCGCATCCGATCAAGGGCACGTCCGGGTTTACGGAATGGTTTGCGGCGATGGGCCCCAAGGACACCGTGGGACGGTCATTGCGCCAATTCGATCTGACGACGCGGATGATGCGGTATCCGCTCAGCTACATGATTTACTCGGCCGGGTTCACGGGCTTGCCCGAGGCTGTTCAGCAGGCCGTGCTCTTACGCGCCTTCGACAAGCTCGCCGCAGGAGACCGCGCCGTCGTCAAGGAGATTGTGCGCGAGACGTTACGGCCGCTGTCGTTGATGGCGGATCCGGTCGATTTCCGCGCGCAACCCCGCGAGTTCCTCGTCGGACCAGTTTTCATCCGTGAGTAAGGCGGTGGCTGCCTCACCCGGCGAGCCACCAAAGAACACCGCGACCAGTTGTTGCAGGGCGGCGCGGCGCGCGGCGCTGCGT
>JACCSI010000480.1 GCA_013813075.1 Acidobacteriota bacterium
CTTACGGGTACTGGGGAAATAATATTAAACGAAAATTCTCCGACCTCACCGACGCGGTTGTGACCTGGGTGGCCGACCGCCGACCGGAGCGGTTGGAAAGTCTGAAGCGGCGCTATCCCGCCATTCACACCACGACCGACGCGCACGAACTCATCGCGGCCGCCGATGTGGATGCAGTCGTAGTGGCGACGCCGGTGGCGTCGCACTTCGACCTCGCGCTTCGAGCGCTGACCGCCGGCAAACATGTGTTAGTGGAAAAGCCGCTGACGGACAAGGTGGCAGACGCCGAGCGGCTCGTCGAGGAGGCCAGGCAGCGAAAGCGGGTGCTGATGGTTGACCACACGTTTGCCTACACGGCGGCCGTGCGCAAAATTCGGGAGCTGGTGGTCAGCGGGGAACTCGGCGAGATCTACTACTACGACTCTGTGCGCATCAACCTCGGGTTATTCCAGCCGGATGTCAACGTTCTGTGGGACCTCGCGGCCCACGACCTGGCCATCATGGACTTCGTCCTGGATGCGCGACCGGTGGCGGTGTCCGCGACCGGCTTGGCACACGTCCCCAATGAGCCGGAGAACCTCGCGTACCTGACGATGTTTTTTGACGAGCGCATCATCGCGCATGCCCATGTGAGTTGGCTGGCGCCGGTCAAGGTGCGGCGAACGCTCGTCGGCGGCAGTCGCCGCATGGTCGTCTACGATGACCTGGAAGCAAGCGAGAAGATCAAGGTCTACGACCGCGGCATCTCGGTCAAGCCGGACTCGGAGGACGTCTATCAGATGCGTATTGGCTACCGCAGCGGCGACATGTCCGCGCCTCATCTCGGCGTCAGCGAGGCGTTGTACGTCGAGGCGCAGCATTTCGTGGAGTGCGTTACCGCGGGGAAGACGCCGATCACGGATGGGGAAGCGGGGCTGCGCGTGGTGCGCTTGCTTGAAGCGGCCACTGCGTCGATGGCGGCCCGGGGCCGCCTTGTGCCGCTGAAAGCCGGCGCCCAATGATTCCCTTTGTCGATTTGCGCGCCCAGTACCAGTCCATCAAATCCGAGATCGATGCGGCCGTTCTTGGCGTGCTCGAGAGTGGTCACTACGTGCTCGGCCCCGAAGTGGCCGCGTTTGAGCGGGAGTTTGCCGACGCGATTGGGGTGCGGCATGCCGTGGCCGTGAATTCGGGGACCAGCGCCCTGCACTTGAGCCTGCTCGCGCTCGGTATCGGGCGCGGTGATGAAGTGGTCACCGTCGCAATGACCTTTGTCGCCACCGCTGCCGCGATTGCCTATACGGGTGCCACGCCGGTATTGGTGGACGTCGATCCGGTGCGCTATACGATGGATCCGGAGCGACTGGAGGCGGCCCTCACACCGCGAACCAAAGCCATCATGCCGGTGCATCTGTACGGCCAGCTGGCAGACATGGATGCGATTCTCGACGTGGCCTCACGTCATGGCATTCCGGTCATTGAAGACGCGGCCCAGGCCCACCTCGCCTCCGACGCCCAAGGACAGTGCGCCGGTTCGCGGGGGGTGGCGGCAGCGTTCAGCTTTTATCCGGGCAAGAATCTCGGTGCATGCGGCGAAGGGGGACTGCTCGTCACCAATGATGCCGCCATCGATCGGCAGGCGCGTGTGCTCCGAGACTGGGGCCAAACGCGTCGCTACGAGCACGCGGTGCTCGGCTACAACTACCGCATGGACGGCGTCCAGGGTGCCATTCTCCGCGTCAAGTTTCGCCACCTCGCGGCGTGGACGGCGGCACGTCGGGCACACGCCTCACGCTACGATCAGCTGCTGGCGGGCACATCGATGACGACGCCGCGGCCTGACGCTGATGGCACGCACGTCTATCACATCTACGCCGCACGCACTGTGCGTCGTGACGAGTTTCGGACGCATCTCGACGCTGCCGGAGTGAGCACGGGCATTCACTATCCGGTGCCGGTGCACTTGCAGCCGGCGTTTCGCGACCTGGGTTACAGGATGGGTGACTTCCCGGTATCGGAGCGGATTGGTGCCGAGGAAGTGTCGTTGCCAATGTTTGCCGAATTGACCGAAACACAAATCGAGACGGTGGCGGCGGCCGTTCGCAGCTTTGACCATGCCGCCGTCTAACCGCGATCGTGCGGTGGCGGCCGTACACGGTCTGCGGCCACCAGTGTCGACACCCGCCGCGGAGCTCCTGTTAGCGGAGCATCTCCGTGAGTCCGCAACGCTGCAGGCGCGCGAGGAGCTACTCAACCGCTTTTCGTACGGCATCACAGACTTCGACGGGATGATGCGTCGAGTCCTCGTGCGCGCGATCGCACGAAAATGTGGCCACGGCCTGCGAATCGGGATTGGCGTACGTTTTACGCACCTTGAAACCATGGAATTTGGCGACGGGGTGTTTGTCGGAAACGACGCCGCGATTCAGGGACGCTTCGATGGCACCTGCCAGTTTGGCGCGATGAACTGGATCGGACCGCAGTGCTTCTTTGATGCGCGCGATCTAGTCGTCGGCGATCATGTCGGCTGGGGCCCGGGCGCACGCGTGTTGGGTTCCACCCACACCGGGAATCCCAGCACCGTTCCAATCATTCAGACCGAGCTCATCATTCGACGTGTGACGGTCGAGGAAGGTGCCGACATTGGGGTGAACGCCGTGTTGTTGCCAGGTGTCACCATTGGACGCGGCGCCATCGTCGGCGCCGGCGCGGTGGTGACCAAAGACGTGGGGCCAATGATGGTGGTGGCGGGTGTGCCTGCACGGGTGATCCGCCACCGTGATGAACCAGCGCCACCGGGCGAGACACCCCACGGCCGCGTATGAGCGACAGACTGCTCGTGACGGGCGGCGCGGGTTTCATCGGGTCGGAACTGACGCGGCAACTGGCATCTCGCGGCGCCGAGGTTGTGGTCCTCGACAACCTGGTGAATGGGCGGCGCGACAACCTCGCAGGCATCGACGGCCGCGCGGAACTGGTGGTGGGCGACATCCGTGACCGCGAATTGGTGACGCGCCTCATGGGTGGCGTCAGCGTCGTCTTTCACCTTGCCTGCCTCGGCGTGCGTCACTCCATTCACTCCCCGCAAGAGAATCACGACGTCAACGCCTCGGGCACGCTGCTGCTTCTGCAGGCCGCGCGCGCCGCCGCCGTGTCGCGATTCGTCTATGTGTCGAGCAGCGAAGTGTACGGCACCGCACGCACGGTGCCAATCCGCGAAGATCATGTCACGGTTCCAGCGACAGTGTACGGTGCCGCAAAACTCGCTGGTGAAAGCTACGCACGTGCCTTTCACTCGACCTACGGCTATCCCACGGTTGTCGTCCGCCCGTTCAACAGTTACGGCCCGCGCAGCCACCACGAAGGCGACAGCGGTGAGGTGATCCCGAAGTTCATTTTGCGGAGCCTTGCGGGTCGGCCACTGGTCATCTTTGGTGACGGCTCGCAGACGCGGGATTTCACCTTCGTCGAAGACACCGCACGAGGGATTGTGCACGCTGGTTTTGAGGATCGAATGATTGGCGAGACCGTCAACATCGGCAGCGGCCGCGAACTGCGCATCGACGAACTCGCACGGCGCGTCGGCGTGCTCACCGGGCGGGACGCGCGCGTGCAGCACGACGCGCCGCGACCGGGTGACGTGCTTCGCCTGCTGGCGGATACGACCCGCGCTCGCGAACTCTTCGATTTCAAGCCGCTCATCTCGCTCGATGAAGGTCTCGGCCGTCTCCTCGAGTGGTACGTCGCGCGCCCTGAATCCCCCGACGCTCTGCTCCAAACCGAACAGACGCACAACTGGCTGGCGCGTGAAGGTCGATAGCCACGTGGTGCCTCTTGCCAGGCCGACCCTCGGCCAGGAGGAAGCCGACGCCGTCACGCGTGTGCTGCGCAGTGGCTGGATCACGCAGGGACCGGAGGTGGCCGCCTTCGAGCAGGAATTTGCGGGTTTCGTCGGTGCTGCGCACGCCTGCGCCGTGGCGAATTGCACGACGGCATTACATCTCGCGCTCTTGGTCGCGGGGGTGCAGCCAGGCGACGAAGTCATCACGGTCAGCCACTCTTTCATCGCCACCGCAAACGCCATTCGCCATGCCGGGGCCACCCCCGTCTTCGTTGACGTCGAGCATGGCACGTGGAATATCGATCCGGCACGCGTGCAATCGCGGGTTGGCCCCAGGACCAAGGCGCTGCTCGTCGTTCATCAGATCGGCATGCCGTGTGATCTGGCGCAACTCGTCCCGTTCAGCCGCGAACGCGGCCTGCCACTTATCGAAGACGCTGCGTGTGCGGTTGGCAGTGAGATTCGCTACGAAGACGCCTGGCAGCGCATCGGTCAGCCGCATGGCGATGTGGCGTGCTTCTCGTTCCACCCACGCAAGATGCTGACCACGGGTGATGGCGGGATGCTGACGACACGACGCGGCGACTGGGATCAACGCTTCCGGCTGTTGCGTCAACACGGCATGTCGATGTCCGACTCGGCGCGACACTCAGCGGCCACCGTGACCTTCGAGCGGTACGACTCGGTCGGCTTCAACTACCGGATGACCGACCTGCAGGCGGCTGTGGGCCGAGTGCAGTTGAGGCGGCTGCCGCAGGCACTGGCGCAACGGCGACGGCTTGCAGAGCGGTACGCCGGCTTGCTGTCGGAGATCGCCGGCGTTCGCCCGCCCGCCGAACCCGTCTGGGCGCGCACGAATTTCCAGAGTTACGGCATCGAACTCCCGCCGGGAGCCGATCAGCGCGAGATCATGCAGCGGATGCTGGATCGCGGCGTCTCGACACGTCGCGGGGTGATGTGCGCGCATCGCGAGCGGCCATACCGTGACGCGCCGGGCGCCGAGGCGCTTCCCGTCAGCGAGTTCGCCCAGGATCGAATGATCCTGCTGCCGTTATTCGATGAGATGACCACACCGGAACAAGACCGCGTTGTTGATGCGCTGTCACGTGCGCTGGAGCGTGTTTGACGACGCGAAAGCTGTCGGTCGTCAGCCCGGCTTTCAACGAGTCTGCCAACCTCGACGACGTCCACCAGCACCTTCGCGCGGCGCTGGATGGCGCGGGTCTCGACTGGGAATGGATTGTCGTCGACGACCATTCCGCCGACGACACGTTTGCCGTGCTGACCGCGATTGCCTCGGCCGACCCGCGCGTGCGCGGCTTACGTTTGTCGAGAAACTCGGGATCGCATACCGCGATTCGTTGTGCCATTCACTATGCAGCCGGCGATGCCATCGCGCTCGTCGCGTCTGACCTGCAAGACCCCCCGCAGGTGCTGGTGCGGATGTGGACCGAATGGGAGCGCGGCGCGCAAGTCGTGTGGGCGGTCCGTGGCGCGCGGCCGGGCGGGGCGGTCGACTCGAAGTTTGCGCGACTGTATTACTGGCTGATGCGCCGGGTCGCCGGCCTGTCCTTGCCGCCCACGGGCGCCGACTGCTTTCTCCTCGATCGCGTCGTCGCCGATTCCCTCAATACGTGCCGCGAGCGGCATACGAGTATTTTCGCGTTGCTGACATGGCTGGGGTTTCGCCAGACCCACATTACCTATGACAAAGCGGGGCGAACGCGCGGCGTCTCCGGCTGGACGTTTCGCAAGAAGATGAAGCTGGTCGTCGATTCGCTGGTGGGTTTTTCCGACTTGCCGCTGTCGTGGCTGGCTGGCGCGGCGATGGCCGCGATGCTGGCCGCGATAGTGATCGGCGGGCGGGTGAGTGCGGACATTCCGATGGGCACTGGCGGGTTGGCGACGATCGTGCTGCTGGTCGCGGCGGGAATGTTCGCGGCGCTGTGGGCAGTGGGGCAATATCTCTGGCGTGCGTTCGACGAGGCGCGCGCGCGGCCACTCTGGGCGATCGAGTCGGCCACATTTGATTACGGCCGTGACCGCGGCGAACGACTCGATCAGTGATCAACGTTGCGGCTGTGGCCACCGCAGGACCTGGGAAGCAACCGCACGCGTTGGCGGCGTCACCCCGGCTGGCGTTGATGGTTGCAAGCGCCGTTGGCGGCCTCACGACCTGGTTTCGCCTTGCGGCGATGACCAGCTTTTCGAACGATCACTTCGTGCATCTCAGTGTCGCGCAGCAGTGGTTGCTAGGGGACTGGCCCTTGCGAGATTTCGCGGATCCAGGCATGCCGCTGATGTACGCGGCATCGGCGGGGGCGCAGTGGCTTGGTGGCCCCACCTTGTTGTCCGAGGCGGTACTCGTCGCCGCGGCGTTTGGCGTCAGCGCGGCAG
>JACCSI010000481.1 GCA_013813075.1 Acidobacteriota bacterium
TCCGGGCCCCGCGGGCAGTTCTTGCGCTCCCGGGATGCCGACTGTGGAGACGGCGATCAACAGCGCGACGCCGACGCTCCTGAACCGCGCACGGCCGCGCCCCACCCCATCATCCATCACCATTACGACTTCACTTCTATCCGCACCGAGTCCGGTGCGTTCCACAGATACCCGGATGGGTTCCACGGCGGACTCAGCGGCTGTGTCTGCCCGCTGGCGTCGGTCGCGCGCGACATGATCAGGTAGGACTGCGGACGCTGCGCATCAAACGCGTATTCGAACCGGCGCCAGGCATACTTCGCCCGCTCGCCCACGAGTCGTGCGGGTTGCCACGTCGCGCCGTGGTCGGTGGAGACGTCCACCCGCGTGATCTCGTGATCGCCGGCCCAGGCAAAGCCCGCGACGTCGATTCTGCCGGGTGCGCTCACCCCGGCGTCGAGCGGCTTTGTGATGAGGGACTTGACCACCAGGCCGGTCAGCGGCGCCATGTCCTTGGGATCCACTGCAGTGCCGGGCGCCACGTGTTTCGTCGGATAGCGATACCCGGTCGCCACCCAGAACCCGTCGAATTCCCGATCGATCACCCGCACGGTGGTCAGCCACTTGATGGAGTATGCGCCTTCCCACCCCGGCACAATCGCACGCAGGGGAAAACCGTGAAGCGGGGCGAGGGGCTGGCCGTTCATCTCGTAGGCGACCAGCGTGTCGGGATGCGTGGCCTTCGCGATCGGCAGCTGCCGGACGAAATCGGGCTGCGAGCCAAGACCTCGATCCGCACCATTCATCGTGACGAAGAGTCCCGACGATTTGAGACCAGCGCGCTTCAGCAGGTCGCCCAGGCGGACCCCGGTCCAGCGTGCATTGCCGACCGCGCCCTTGCCCCACTGGATGCCGGCAACCGGCGGGTCGAAAAACGCGCGGCCATTGCCCGCGCATTCCAGGACCGTGGTCAGTGTCGCGGATGGCATTTTGCGGAGCTCATCCAGGTTCAGCGTGATCGGCGTGTTGACTTCGCCCTCGATTTGCAGCGTCCACGTCGCCGCATCGAGCCCCGGTGGGGTTGGCATGTGTGACCGCACGTAGAAGTGCTCGACCGGTGTGAGCCACGAGTCGAGCAGCGCGACCGGGGTCTCGTAATCGGGGGGCCGGAGCGAGCGGACCATCAACTTCTCCTTACCTGCGGCCACCCCCATCTTTGTGGCCTGGGCCAGCAATGAACCCGGCGCGAGGTGAGCCACGGCGCCCATTGCGGAAGTGCGAGCCGCGATTGCGAGCAGACCACGACGTGTCAGGTGCATAGCAGGATTCTAATCCGTTACTGCTCCAACTGTTCCATGAGCAGCCGCCAGCGTCGCCGCGTCACCGGAAATATCTGGCCGTTCGTCAGGATGACTTCGCCTGTCCCATCGGGAAATGGCTTGGCCTCGCGCACGGCGTCGAGACTGACGATGCCGGTGCGCGAGACCTGGAAGAACGTGTCGCCGTCGAGTCGGCGGGCAAGGGCGGCCAGCGTCGGCTGCATCCACAGTTGTTCGGTGGCGGTATGCAGCCGTGTTAAGCCCTCCTGAAACGTGAACGCCACGACTTCATTGCGCGGGACAATCCGGAAGCGCGCCGCCTTGCGGGCGAGAAAGCGGGCGGGGGAGAGGCGGTCGCCGCGCGTCACCTGATCGAGTTGATGCTCGCGGTCCACGACCCGTTGATCGCGAACGCGTTCGAGCGCCGCCTGCAGCCGGGCGCGGTTGACCGGCTTCAACAAATAGTCCATCGCGTGCAGTTCGAACGCATCGACGGCGTACTGGTCGTACGCCGTGCAGAAGATGATCGCCGGGCGTGGCCGGCCGAGCGACGCCGCGACCTCCAAGCCGCTGCAGCCTGGCATCTGGATGTCGAGCAGCAAGAGATCAGGTGCCAGCTCACTGACGCGCTCGACCGCCTGAAGACCGTCCTCGGCTTCGCCGACGACCTCGATCTCGGGCATCGCCGCCAGCAGCTGCCGCAACCGATCGCGCGCCGGCTGTTCGTCGTCCACGAGCAAGGTGCGAATCGGCATAACGGACACTCCTAGCGGGTGGCGCTGCGC
>JACCSI010000531.1 GCA_013813075.1 Acidobacteriota bacterium
ACCGTGTCGTTGAAGGCCTTGTCGACAAACGCCGAGCCCAGCGTCGCCCTGGCCTTTTCCCGCTGGCGGTTGATCTCGCTGTGCCCGACCTTGTAGCCGCACGCCTGCCCCGGCCACGAGCAATACCGATCAACCTCGCTGGCCACTTCGAGCGGGTTCGACCCGTTGACGTCCACGAAGAACTGCACCCCCTGCTCGCGCGTCCAGCGCTTGGCATGCAGGCCGGTGTCCACAACGAGACGGCAGGCGCGGAAGGCAATCGACTGCAGATACCCGAGGCGTCCGACCGGATCGTTCTCAAACGCGCCGAGCTCGTCGGCGAGCTGCTCGGCGTAGAGGGCCCATCCTTCCGAGTAGGCATTGAAGGCGAGCATCTGCCGAATCAGCGGCATCTCGTGCGTGTATTCGCCCTGCCAGATGTGGCCGGGAATCGCTTCATGAAACGTCAGGTCCGCGAGGCTGTACTTGCTGTGCAGGTCCGTCGTCCGGAGGTTGAGCCAGAATCGTCCCGGGATCTTGCCGTCAATCGAACCGGCGCCACCGTACGCGGCGGGCGCGCCGGGTTCTTCTTCTGGCGGAAGGCGTTTCACTTCCATATTCGGATTGACGACCGTATTGAAGGCGCGCGGCATCTGCGCGCGGATCCAGTCGAGGCGATTCTGGATGAACGCCATGATCTCGGCGCGTCCCTTGTCGCCCTCGGGAAACTGGTAGCGCGGGTCCTTGGCCAGCGCCTGCATGCGCTCGCCGACGCTCTTCTGCGTGTAGCCGGCGCCTTTCAGGAGGTCGTCCATCCGCGCCTGCAGCTGCTGCAGCTCGCGTCGGCCCATTTCGTGGACCTCGTCCGGCGTCATGGTAGTCGTGGTCGACGCCTTCAGCGCCCACCGGTAATACTCCTCGCCTTTGGGCCGCGCCCACATGCCGGGATCGTTCGTCGCGACGGCTCGCTGCGCCTGCAGTTCCGACAACTGCCGCTCGAGCGCCGGTGCAATCTCCTTTGCCGCGATGCCCCGCGCGCGCTCTGCCCAGTTGCCAGGAATGTTCGTCGTGCGACGCTCGATGGACTCAACGATGGTGCCGCCATCGCGCGTGTTCGTGATCGAAAGACTCAGTTGCGCCAACGCTTTGTCGATCAGGAACGCCGGCGGCACCAGCCCCGTTGCGCGTGCGGTCTGGAGGCGGCCAAGCTCGCCGTCGAGCCCCTTCGCGTAAGACTGGAGCCGCGCGAGATACCCCTCGGCGTCCGTGGCGTGTTCGATTCGGTGGTCGGCATCGAGAAACCGCGGGATGTCGAGATACGCGCCGACATTCTGGATGACGACGTACGGCGTGATGCGCCACCCGCCAACCGGGACGTCGCCGTACGGCATCGCGAAGCCCTCGAGCGCCGTGGCGAACGCACTGCGCACGACCTCCACGCTGGTACGCGTGGCATGCGGGAGCCCCGAGACGTCGAACGCGTTCGCCCGCTCCAGGTCACGCCGTAGCTGGCTCGCGATCCGCTGCTGTCCCTCCGAGGAGCGATCCATGAGCTGCGAACGCAGTTCCGCTCTCGCGTCGATGTCAAGGCCGAGCGACGTGGCGGTCTCTGGCACCAGCCGCAGAAGACTGTTGCCAATGTCGTCTAGCAACGCGCGCGCGTCGGCCTGAGTGGTTGTTGAAGGCGTGGTTGCTGAAGGGGTGGTTGTAGAAGTCGTCGACGCCGGTTCTCGGGAACACGCGGACATCAGCGGCAACGCGGCGGTGGACGCGAGAGTGGCAATGGCGTCGCGACGAGTAATTAAGGATTCCGACAATGGCAGCTCCCGCTGAATGGCAAAACCACCCCACCGCGCAAAGTCCGCGCGGCGGGGACCCCGGAAGGGGCGGTGACGGCGCATGGTAGCCGATCCAGAGGTCTTCGCCGGCGTCGTGCATCTGATCCAGGCGGGCCCTGCTTAACCTCCTCGTCGACGAGGTCGTGTGCTTCTTCTTCTGGACGCGCGCGGTTGCGTCGACAACCGAACGACCAGAATGTTCCTGTTTCTCACGAACCGATGTGCGGAGGCCGCACGAAGACGCGGCAAGTGGAATCGGCTAGGAGCCCTGAAGACGGCCGCTTTACTTTCTTGCTGGACGATGGCATCGTCGTCCTGAGGTCAGAAGGGACGATGCAATGGAGGTTGAAGACGTGTCGCCGTCGCTCCGCGAGCGGCTGGGACCGGACGCAACTGTTGGATTGCTGGCACTCCTGGAGGACTCGCGCGTGGAGTGGGCGCAGGACGTGACCAACCAGGCCGTAGAACGGTTCGAGCGTGAATTAACCCGTCAAATCAGCGGGATTCGCACGGAAGTGCGCGAACTGGATATGAGTCTGCGCCGTGGAATTCACGATGGCGATGCGGCACTGCGTGAGGAAATGCGCGAGAAATATGGCGGTCTGCGCCTGGAGATGCGCGAGGGGGATGCGGCAATCCGGCTCGAGATGCGCGACATGGGTGTTTCCATCGTGCGTGAAATCGCGGCGCTTGGCTCGACGCTGCGTCAGGAAATTGCCGACCAGCGGGCCGAACTGTTCAAGTGGTCGTTCGCCTTCTGGTTCGGCCAGTTCGTCGGCCTGGGCGGGCTGATGGCGATATTGCTGCGCAGCTATCTGCCGTAGGTTGCGGAAAGACTCGAACTTCCCGGAACGCCGTGCCCGCAGGGTGCCAACCCTGGCGTGTTCCCTCAGCGGGCTAACTCCAAACCGGATCGCCATCCGGTCGTGGTCAACAAGTCAACAAGTCAACAAACTGTGTACCCGTTTTGGCGTCGATTGCTCTAGTTCGATACACCCACCACCGCGGCCGCCCGACTCTCTCGTCTACAGAACCGCCTGCGACGCGTTGGGCGACTGTCAACCGACCTCAATCAGTAGCTTCGGCGATCAGCCGGGGGGCGGCTCGCGTCTCGGCCAAGTTCGGGCGCGGGTAGCGCGCCCTCGAGCGGGCGCTTATCCCGCCGCCTCCTAACCTACGCGTTCCAGGCACTGGTCGGGGCGAGACGAAGGCATCGGATTCCACTTGGCACGCCGGCTGCAATAGCTGGGACCGGGAACGTGGACAGTCGCTGGGGAGACAAGCCAATGAGCGCGAATGAAACACAGGTCGGAATGTTGAAAATCGTGTCAGCCACCATCGCCTTTTCGCTGGGCGTCGGCCTAACCTTTAGCTCGGCGATCGTCGCCGTCGCCGTGCTGTTCGGGTAGCGCCCCCCGGTATCACGGTCACGACTACCGGTCCCCCGTCGGTTTTGCGACGACGGACGGCGCTGCGGGTTCGCAGTCCGCTGGCTAGACGGAAGCGAATTCAAGCGAAAAATAGAAAGCAGTTACTCCCTACCCGCGGTCCTCGCGCGCTGCCTCCTTCCCGAAAGTCCCGGGTCGGCTCCCTACCTCGCCGGTAAGCGTTCTCCGCTACCGTTCAGAAATTCGGCGGTTCCCGCCCCGGTCCCCTATTTCATATCCAGCCGCGTGGGGTCAGCCGGCGTGGAAACCTCTTCCACGGGATTGAAGCGCGCGACCACTATTGTGATGTTGTCGCGCCCACCCGCTTGATTCGCTGCCTCCAGCAACTGCCGACAAGCGGCCTCGGGGTTCGACACCGCACTTAACGTCGCCGCGATCGCGTCGTTGGACACCATCTCGGTGAGGCCATCCGAACACAGCAACAACAGATCGCCGGCGTGCAGCTCCACGGCGTGCGCTTCCACGAACAGCCCCGCCGCGGCGCCGCCGACGATGTTGGTCACCACGTGGCGCATTCGATGGCCCTTGGCTTCCTCGGGCTGCATCGTTCCGGCA
>JACCSI010000536.1 GCA_013813075.1 Acidobacteriota bacterium
TAGATGCTCTTCCCATCGGCCAGCAGGCGTGGCTCGCCAGTGAGCTGGTGCTCGTTGCCGCGCGGGCCCGGCTTGAGCGCCATACTCCGCAACAACGTCAGGTCCGAGAGCCGCCAGAACTGTAGCCATTCCGACGTGGCTTTCGTATTCCCCTCGTCCATGTCGGTTGTCGTCGAGATGGCCCGATCGATCGCGGGCAGCGGCAGCACACTGTAGGGATAGATCCATCTGTTCTGAATCGCATCGTCGCGCGCGGCGCCGCTGCGGACAACTGTCCCGCGCTCGTCCATTTCCACGAGGCCACCGGCGGCACGCCCGATGGACGCCGGCGCGACACCATGCGCGGCGCCGTGCATGGCTTCGGGTGCGGCGTTGGATGCCGCTGGCTGCGCGAGGGATTGATACTGGAACGTCGCCAGCACATTTCCGTTGGCCAATCTGATGTAGGTGTGCGGATGACTGTATCCCGCGAGATCGTCAAACGCCGTGAGCAGGCGCGGCTTCACGGGTTCCGTCAGATCGAACAGCCAGCTGCGACCGGCACCAAACCCGTTCGCCAGGAGGTGTCCCCCGGCCGGCATCTCGAGTTCCGTATGATGCGGATGCGAGCCCGGCATACCGGTCGGGATCGACGCGACGATGGTGCCGTAGCGTGGCGACGTTGGATTCGCGTCGATGACTGCGAGAAAGTCGCTGGCCTTGTGCTCGGCGTCACCTGCCCAGAGGAACAGATACGAACTGGACGATGCCCCACGACAGGCGCTGCACCAGATTAGAAGAGCTGAAAACAGCACTCGACGCATGGAGTCTCCCGTCAGGCTAACTACTTTTGAAGTAGACCGCACGATGTCATCGGCAGCCAATGATGGTCAGCGATTTCACGGCTGTTCACCCGTAATCCACTGACCGTGCGGATGTTAACATGGCGGCGCCGATGGTCACGGGACCGTCGATTAGCTGCGGATGCCCGGCTTATGTGCGACGCGTCGCGGCTAACCGCGGTCGGTCACCGCTCCGCATGTTCTGCCAAGTCGTTCTCCTGTCTGAAGATGTTGCACATCTTGGCGGCGCAGTCGGACGCGCTTACCTGCAGACGACCGCAGCCAATCGCGGCCATGGCATCGCGACCAGCGATCGACGGGGCTTCGGACGCCCAGGGCACCGCGATTGAGGACGTGCGTGTCGATCATCGTGGTACTGACATCCGCGTGGCCGAGCAGTTCCTGAACCGTTCGAATGTCGTATCCCGCCTCGAGCAAATGCGTCGCAAAGGAATGACGAAACGTGTGGCACGTGACGCGCTTGGTCAAGCCGGCCGTGCGGGCCGCCGCCGTGACCGCCCGCTGAACGACGGTCTCGTTGCAGATGAAAACGGGACGGCAGCCCATAGCGTTCATCGCGACAGATGTGTCCGGCCGGAAAGATGAACTGCCACAACCACGTGGTCGCGGCGTTTGGACATTTTCGATCCAGCGCGTCTGGCATTACCACTCGCCCCAGTCCGGCGGCGAGATCCTTGTCGTGCAGCTGCGCCACGTCGGCAAGATGCCGCAGCAGCGGCGCGCGCAAGGACGCCGGCAGCATCACCCTGCGGTCCTTCCGCCCTTTGCCGCGACGAATCACCACCTCGCCGCGGTCGAAGTTGACGTCCATAGAACAGGATTGCACCGAACGCCGTCGGCTGGAACGCCGGTCAGGCCGCGTCAGCGGGATGACCAGTAGCCGGGCCGCCGCTTCTGATGCGCGATGGCAACAAGATTCAGCGTGTTCGACTTCACTCGGTAGTAAATCGTGAACGTCAATCGATCGAGAAGGATTCGATGAGTGCCGGCTTCCGCCGTGGGATACCGATGGGGCGCCTGCCGAATCCGTTGAACTGCAATTGAGAGTTCCCGGAGGAACGCGGAGGCAGCGAGCAGGCTTCGCTCCTCGTACCACGCCTGTGCGGACTCGGCCTCCCGCAGTGCCGCTGGATGGAACTCAACGTTCATTCAACCGATCGAGAAGCCGTTGCCGTACCTGCTCTCACGGGATGCTTTCGACCGTTCCCGCGTCGAGTTCGGCGACGCGTTTCTCGATCTCGGCCCGCCCAAGCCGCGTCGACGTCTGTATCGGGTTCCTGCTTCAAGGGATTCGATAAGCAGCCCGGCAAGCGCAGCCCGATCCCCTTCCGAAAGCGCCGACGCTTCCTTCCAGACGTCGGTGAATGTCCGGCTCATCACCTAATCCTACTCCCGCCCCCTGCATACAGCGCGAAAGATGGACTGCGGACCCGCTTGGTCGCGTCGACCTTGCCCGACGAGTCTCGCCTCTGAAATGCGAACCCGTCCGCCGAGAGAAGCGAGCGATCCTTCCCGCGAAGCGGCGATTCCGCGCGACGCCCTTCCGGTGCGCGAAGCGCACGGCCTCAGCGAGCGCTAGAAGATTGTCGCGACGGACGCTTGAGCGGCGTCGATCAAACGCGTCGGCAGGATGCCGAGATAGAGGATCCCGAAGACCGTCAGCGCCAGCCCAGTCATGGCAATGGTGGTGATCGGCGCCGGCACCGGACGGGCATCGCGTTCCGACATGTACATCATCACGACAACCCGCAGGTAGAAGAAGACGGAGACGACGCTCGACAGCACGCCGATGATCGCGAGCCAGTAGTAGCCGGAGCCGACAGCTGCGCTGAAGACGTACCATTTCGCAATGAAGCCGGCCGTGGGTGGGAATCCGCCAAGCGACAGCAGGCAGATCGTCATCAACGTGGCGAGCGCCGGATGCGAATACCACAGACCGGCATAATCGCGCAGGTCGTCATTGGCGCGCTCGCGCGTGCCAAGCAGCGCGATGACACCAAACGCTCCCAGGTTGGTCAGCGCGTAGGCGGCCAGATAGAACAGGATCGCCGCCTTGCCCACGTCGTTGCCCGCGACCAGCCCGACCAGCAGATATCCACCATGCGCGATGCTCGAATACGCCAGCATCCGTTTCAGACTGGTCTGCGCCACACCGACCACGGTGCCGACGATCATCGTCGCGGCCGCGATCGCCCACAGCACCGGTGCCCACTCGGCAATCATCGGCTCGAGCGCCGTCAGAAAGACGCGCGCGAACGCCGCGACCGCGGCGGCCTTGACCCCGGTGGACATGAAGCCCGTCACGACGGCTGGCGCACCTTCATAGGCATCGGGTGACCACATGTGGAACGGCACCGCCGCGACCTTGAACCCGAAGCCGACAATCAGCAGGCCGACCGCAAGCAGAATCATCGGATTGCCGCTCATCGACTGCGCGGCAATCACCGAGCCGACCCGATCCAGGCTGGTGCTGCCGGAAATGCCGTAGATAAACGCAATGCCGTACAGGAAAAACGAGCTCGCAAACGCACCGAGCAGGAAGTACTTGAACGCCGCTTCGGTGCTCTGCGCCTGGTCACGGCGGATGCCCGTCATGACATACACCGCAATCGACATCGTCTCGAGTGCGAGGAACATCAGCAGAAGATCCGTCGCCTGGACCATCAGCATCATCCCTACCATCGAGAACAACATCAGGGTGTAGAACTCGCCGGCTGGAATCTTGTCCCGGTGCACGGTCTGTGACGAGAACCACACCGTGAAAATGCCGACCACCACCAGCACGAGGTTCACGAAGAGCGCGAAGTTGTCGGCGGTGACGACGCCGAAACTGGTGGCGTTGCGATCCCAGAGGAAAATCGACGCCGTGCCGGCACCGAGCAGCCCGATGATTGCCAGGCCGCCCAGCGGCATCGACTCATTCTTGAGCCGGAACGATTCCGCCAGCATGATGGCCAGGCCGGCCATCGCGAGGCAGATCACAGGGATGACAGCGTCGAATGCAGCACTAAACATCATTACGGGGCCACCGACCTGGGGGCAGCAGGTGTAACCGGTACGGTAGAGCCAAGCGCCGCCGCGAATGAGGCGCCGCGTTGTTCAACGCGTTCGACAACCCGTATCACCGCCGGCTCCATCGGCTTCAGAAAGATGTTCGGGAACACTCCCATGACAATCGCCATCGCACACAGAGGGCCGATGATGGCCCACTCGCGGAACGACAGGTCGGGCATCTCGCGGTTGTGGGCGTTGGCAACCGGACCGTAAAACACGCGTTGGAACATCCACAGCATGTACACCGCCGAGAGAATGACGCCCAGGCCCGCGACGACGACAAAGCGCGGATCCCACCGGAAGGCGCCGAGCATGATCAGGAACTCGCCGATGAAGCCATTCATCCCGGGCAATCCAATCGATGCCAGCGTGATCAGCAGCGACGCGGCGGTCAGCCGTGGGACAATTTTCTTGATGCCGCCATACTCGCTAATCAGGCGTGTGTGGCGGCGATCCGACAACATCCCGACGATACAGAACAGGCCGCCGGTGCTGACGCCGTGCGCCAGCATCTGGTATGTCGCCCCCTGCACACCCTGAAGGTTCATCGCCGCAATGCCAAGCACGACAAACCCCATATGGCTGACGGACGAGTAGGCCACCAGCTTTTTCATGTCCGGCTGCACCATCGCGACCAGCGCGCCGTAAACGATGGCAATGACCGACAACACCGCCAGATACGGAGCGAAATATAGCGCCGCTTCCGGGAACAATGGGAACGCGAAGCGGATCAGGCCATACGCACCCATCTTCAGCATCACGCCCGCCAGGATGACCGAGCCCGGCGTTGGCGCCTCCACGTGGGCGTCGGGCAACCACGTGTGGAACGGAAACAACGGCACTTTGATGACGAACGCCAACGCAAACGCCAGGAAGAACCAGTACTGCAGGTGCAGCGGCACGTCGAGCTCGTACAGGCGCAACACATCGAAGCTGTACGAACCGGTCATCTGTTGATGCAGGAACGCCAAGCCAATGATGGCCACCAGCATCAGCACGCTGCCGGCCATCGTATAGAGAATGAACTTGATGGCGGCGTAGACGCGGCGATCGTAGCCCCACACGCCGATGAGGAAATACATCGGAATGAGGACGAAGTCCCAGAACACGTAGAACAGGAACAGATCCAGCGCCGCAAACACGCCGAGCATGGCGGTCTCGAGCAGCAACATGAAGATCGAGAACTCCTTGACCTTCTTGTGAATACTTTCCCACGACGACAGCAGCGCGAGCGGCGTTAGAAAGCCGGTCAGCACAATCAACATCAGGCTGATGCCGTCGATGCCGAGGTAGTAGTCGATGCCAAACGCGGGAATCCACGACACGCGCTCGACGAACTGGAACTCCGCGCCGCCG
>JACCSI010000554.1 GCA_013813075.1 Acidobacteriota bacterium
CGCGTCGGCATCATGCTGCCCAACTGCCCGCAATACATCGTCGCCTCGTTTGCTATCCTGCGCCTGGGCGCTTTGGTGGTCAATATCAACCCGATCTACACAGCGCGCGAGTTGCTGAACGTGGCAACCGACTCGGGCGCGAGAATCCTGATCACGCTCGACAGGCTCGCGCCGTTGGCGCTCGAAATCCGTACCAAAAGCGCGATTGAGCACGTCGTCGTGACTTCACTCGCAGAGTACTCGGCCGAAGCCGCCGCGCCGCCGCGCCGCGATCACACCCTGACCTTGGCCGACCTCGTCGCGACTGACGACGACGCCGACCTGCCGATCGCGCGCATCGGGCCGGATGACCTTGCGGTGCTGCAATATACGGGAGGCACCACTGGGACACCGAAGGGTGCGATGCTGACGCATCGCAACATCTTTGCGAACGTGATTCAGACGGAAACATGGCACTACCGCACTTATCACCGCGGCGAGGGCCGCTACCTGCTGGTCATTCCCTACTTCCACATCTATGCATTCACCGTCGGGATGATGTGCGGCGTGTGGGTGGGCGGCCTGCAGGTGATCATTCCCAGATACGACGTCGAGCAGGTGCTCGCAGCCATCCGCGATTTCAAACCGACCTATTTTCCTGCTGTACCAACCGTTTTTGTGTCGCTGCTCGCACATCCGCAAGTAAAAGAATACGGCTTGCAGCTCGTGCGAACCTTCAATAGCGGCGGCGCGCCGTGCCCGATCGAGGTGATGGAGGAGTTTGAGACTCGCATTGGCCGGCCTCTTAATGAGGGCTATGGATTATCCGAGACCTCGCCGGTGACACACTCGACGCCACACCTGGCGCAGCGCAAGTTTGGTTCCATTGGCTTGCCGATGCCAAATACCGACATGAAGATCGTCGACGTCGAAACCGGCAGGCGCGAAATGCCACTCGGTGAGGCCGGCGAGTTGTGCATCTGCGGCCCCCAGGTCATGAAGGGTTATTGGAACCGACCGGACGAAAGCGCGGCGGTCTTGCGCCAGCACGACGACGGCCGCATCTGGTTCCACACCGGAGACGTCGCGACCATGGACGAGGACGGCTATACCTTCATCGTCCAGCGCAAGAAAGACATGATCATTGTCGATGGCTTCAACGTCTATCCATCGGAAGTGGAAGGGGTGTTGTATACGCATGGCGGCGTCCGGATGGTCGCCGTCATTGGCGTGCCCCATGCGTATCATGGAGAAGTCGTCAAGGCCTGCGTGGTGCCGCGCGACGCCTCGATATCCGCGGAAGACTTGAAGGCGTACTGTAAGCAGAACCTCGCGGCATACAAGGTGCCGGTCGAAATCGAGCTGCGCGAGACGCTGCCCCAGAGTGCGGTCGGCAAGGTTCTGTATCGCGTCCTGCGCGACGAGGCGGCGGCAAAGACTTAGGTCTTGCGAAGCTCCAGTTTGGCAATCGCCTCGAGATGAACTTCGTCCGGGCCGTCGGCGAGCCGCAGCGTGCGCGCGTGCGCCCACGCGTGTGCCAATGGGAAGTCGTCGCAGACACCAGCGCCGCCGTGGGCCTGAATCGCTCGATCGAGGACCCGGAGCGCCATCCGCGGCGCGACGACCTTGATCTGCGCAATTTCCGAGCGCGCCGCCTTGTTGCCGACGGTGTCCATTAAATAGGCCGCACGCAATGTCAGCAACCGAGCCTGATCGATCTCGATGCGCGACTCCGCGAGGGCTTCCCGGATGGTGCCCTGCTCGGCGAGCGGTTTGCCGAACGCAACGCGCGACTTGACGCGCGCGCACATGAACTCGAGAGCTCGTTCGGCGACGCCAATCAGGCGCATGCAGTGATGGATACGCCCCGGGCCGAGGCGCCCCTGGGCGATCTCAAATCCGCGGCCCTCGCCAAGCAGCATGTTCGAGGCCGGCACCCGCACTGCGTCGAACCACACCTCGGCATGGCCGTGCGGGGCATCGTCGAACCCGAATACCGGCAGCATGCGTTTGATGCGGACACCAGGCGTGTCCATCGGCACGAGAATCATCGATTGTTGCGCATGTTTGGGCGCATCGGGGTTGGATCGACCCATGAAGATCGCCACCCGACAGCGTGGGTCGCCGGCTCCGGAGGTCCACCATTTACGACCGTTGACTACGTACTCCGCGCCCTCTGGTGTGATGCTGGCGCGAATGTTGGTGGCGTCCGACGACGCGACGTCGGGCTCGGTCATGGCAAAACACGACCGCATCGTGCCGGCCAACAGCGGCTCGAGCCACTCACGTTTTTGTTCCGCCGTGCCGTAGCGCACCAGCACCTCCATGTTGCCGGTATCAGGCGCGGAGCAGTTGAACACTTCGGGGGCAAAGCCGGGGGACCGTCCCATGATCTCGCAAAGCGGCGCGTATTCGCGATTGGTGAGGCCGGCACCATATTCGCTTTCCGGCAGGAACAAGTTCCACAGCCCCACCTTCTGCGCACGTGCCTTCAGCGCCTCGACGATGTCGGTCGGCTGCCACCGATCGCCGTCCGCAATTTCGGCGCGAAAGGTGGCCTCGTTCGGATAAATGTGTTCCTCCATGAACACCGTCAATCGCGCCTGTAAATCCTTGATTTTTCCGGAATGGTCGAAGTCCACGGCAGCTCCGAGCGCATGATACTGTAGCGGCCCTATGTCACAGTTGGTTCGTTACGAAGTTCGCGATCGCGTCGCCGTTATTACGATCGATAACCCACCAGTGAATGCCCTCTCACCGGGCGTACCCGAAGGGATCAGCGACGCCGTCGAGCGCGCCGGTAACGACCCCGCCGCCTCGGCGATTGTCATGATCGGTGCCGGTACCACGTTCATCGCCGGCGCCGACATCAACATCTTCAAGCAGTTGAAGACGCGTGAGCATTCGATCGAACGCTCCGAGGCGGTGCACGCGCGGCTCACGCGGATTGAAGATGTGTCGAAACCGCTGGTCGCGGCGATCCATGGCAACGCACTCGGCGGCGGCCTCGAGTTTGCGATGGCGTGCCACTACCGGGTCGCGGTTGCGAGTGCCAGAGTCGGTCAGCCGGAAGTGCTGCTCGGCATCATTCCAGGGGCTGGAGGTACGCAGCGGCTGCCGCGTCTGTGCGGCGCGGCGACAGCCCTTGAAATGTGCACGGACGGCAAACCCGTCTCGGCCGCGCGGGCGCAACAGGAAGGCATTATCGACACGGTCGTTGACGGCGACCTGCTGCAAGGCGCCGTCGCGTTTGCCCAGGCGCGCGCTGCAGCCGGCGAGCGGCGCAAGACACGCGACCTGCAGGACAGGATCAGCGATCGAGCCGCGGCACAGTCCGCGTGCCAGGCGACGCGCGCCGCACTTGGCAAAACAGCGCGTGGCGCCCGGGCTCCCCTCGCGGCCGTTGATGCCATCGAGGCCGCCGTCACGATGAATTTCGACGCAGGCTCGCGACGCGAGATCGAGCTGTTTGCGGACTGCGTCGTGTCCACCGAGTCCAAGGCACTGCGGCAC
>JACCSI010000574.1 GCA_013813075.1 Acidobacteriota bacterium
GCTCGGTGCGGAAATCCGTGATCAAGCGCCGCTCGCCGTTGTCGAGTACCTCAAAGTCATTCGCGTTGAGGCCCTTGACCAAACGGCCCTTCCTGTCGCGCACCGTGGCGGCCACCGTCACAAGCTCCACTCCCGACTTGAAACTCGGAGCGGACGGCTCCTGGACCGGCTTCGGATCCGGCGTCGGTTCTTGAGCCGTTGACAGCGCTGGGGCGAGCACCAGCGAAGCGAGCAGGAGGATGAGGCCCCGTGCCATATCCAACTCATTAACAAGTCTGGTGCCAATGTCCTAAACTGTTGAACAGAAACTAGTTAGTAGGAAAAATTCTCCTCCACGCTCGCGTAATAAGTGCGATTGGTGAATTTTTTACACGATGGCCACAGCAGCAAGTCCCCTGCTGCACCAGCTATCCGGCGCTGACGGTAAGGGCGGGGTAACATTTCGGCGATGTCTGTCGCGACTGCTTCGATTCGCACCGCCCGCCGTGTCGACCGTTTCACCTATGCCATCCGCAACATCGTCGGCGAGGCCAAGAAGGTCGAAGCCGGCGGCACGCCCGTGCGGTATCTGAACATTGGCGATCCGAATCAATTTGGGTTCACCACGCCGCCGCACTTGATCGCTGCCGTCGAGCGGGCGATGCGCGGCGGACACAACGGCTACACGTCCTCGGCGGGGATTCTCGAAGCGCGCGAAGCGGTCGCCGCAGACTTCAACGACCGCGGTGTGGCGGTCCATCCCGACCGGGTGCTCATCACCTCGGGCACGTCAGAAGGACTCGAGCTCGCGCTCACGGCGCTGGTGGACGACGGCGACGCGGTACTCGTGCCGTCACCGACCTATCCGCTCTACACCGCAGTGCTCGCAAAAATTGGCGCCGTGCCGCAGTATTACCGCACCGACCACACCAATCACTGGCTGCCCGACGTGGCGCATCTGACGAGTCAAATCACCTCGAAGACACGCGTCCTGGTGATCATCGATCCGAACAACCCGACCGGTGCGATTTATCCAGATGATGTGCGCCGACAGTTGATCGACGTCGCCGAGCAACACGGTCTCGTGATTCTGGCGGACGAGGTCTACGGCGATCTGGCGTATGACGGCCCGGTCGCGCCGATGGCCACGCTCAATTCGGACGCCGCGATCATCTCGTATTCGAGTTTGTCAAAAGCGTATCTCGCTCCAGGGTGGCGTGCGGGCTGGATGGCGATCGGCTCGACGGCTCGGCTCGACGGAGCGCTTGCCGCCATCAAGAAACTGGCGGATGGCCGTTTGTGCAGCCCGGGGCCAATGCAGTACGCCGTGCCCGCGGCGCTTCGCGGCGACCGCTCCCACCAGGTATCGTTTCGGAACGAGCTGCGCACGCGGGCGCATCTGACCGCCGAGCGCCTGAATGCGATCGATGGGATGTCGTGCGTGGCGCCGCGCGGCGCCTTCTATGCCATGCCGAAGGTCGAGTTGCCGAGCGGCACGACGGACGCGGACTACGTGCTTGCGTTGCTTCGCACGACCGGCATTTTGTGTGTGTACGGATCTGGGTTCGGCACGGCGCCCCAAGACGGGTTCTTTCGAGTTGTGTTCCTGGCGTCGCCAGCAGAACTGAGCGTTATCTACGACGACCTCGCAGCCTTTACCAATGACTACCTCGCTTAATCTGCCGGCCAACACAGGCACGTCGCCCGGCGTGCGCGAGCCGCGCGAGCCAAACGACCCGCGCCGGATGATCGTGTTCGCGGTGCTGGTCTCGGTCGCGGCGCTGCTCTCTGTGTGGATGGCCTATACCGTCCGCAGCACACTGATCACGCTGTACATCAGCGCCCTGTTTGCGATGGGTATCTCGCCGCTCGTGCGCATGCTCGAACGCCAGCGGGTCATCCCGATTGGGACGCGCCTGCCGCGCTGGCTCGCGATCTTGCTGATTTACGCAACCATCATCGGCGCCGTGGTGGGCGTCGGCATGATGGTCGTCCCGCCGCTCATCGAACAGGGCGAAGAGCTGTGGCGAAACCTGCCCCAGAAGATCGCGCAGGGACAAGCCTTCCTGATGCGCATCGGCCTTCTGCGCCAGCCAATCACGCTTGGCGAGGCGGTACAGCAGGCGCCGTCCGCCGGCGGAGCGAATGCGTTCAACACGATCTTCAACACGCTCAGGAACGTGGCCGGGGGGATCTTCGGCATCCTCACCATCCTGCTGTTGACGTTTTACATGCTGGTCGAATCGCGCGAGATGTTCTCGTTTTTCGTGCGGCTCTTCCCTGCGCGTCAGCGGCCGCGCGTGGCCAGCATCAGCCAGACCGTGACCCAGAAAGTGAGTGCGTGGCTCGGCGGGCAACTCGTGCTGTCGCTCATCATCGGCGTCACCTCCGCGATCGGGTTGTGGGCGATGGGCGTGCCGTATTTCTATGTGCTCGCGCTGATCTCTGCGATCGGCGAGATGATCCCGATGGTCGGGCCAATCCTCGCCGCGATTCCCGCGATACTCGTCGCCGCAACGGTGTCCCCGGGCCTGGCCCTCGGCGTCGCTGTGTTTTTCCTCGTGCAGCAGCAGGTGGAAAACACCATTCTGGTACCCAAAATCATGGGACGCCAAGTCGGCCTGAATGCGGTGACGGTGATCGTCGCCCTCGGTATCGGCAGCCAGCTCCTGGGCGTGGTCGGTGCCATTCTCTCCGTCCCCACCGCGGCCATCGTCCAGGTGTTATTTGAAGAGCTCGTCGCCCGCGACGAATAACGGCGGCTCGAGTCGCATTTCTTTTTTTGCGTTCCTGGCGTTTTTGGGAATCGCAATTGTCATGACCTGGCCACTGCCCGTGGACCTGAGTCGCAATGTGCCGGGAGACTTGGGCGATTCCCTCCTGAACATGTGGATTCTCGGCTGGGGCGCCGAGCAGGTGCCGCGGCTGCTGATCGGACAAATCAGCGCAACCGATTTCTGGAACGCCAACATTTTTCATCCAGAGCCGCTCGGGCTGTCCTTCTCCGAACACCTTTTCGGGCAGGTGCTTCAGATCCTGCCGGTGTATCACCTGACCGGCAACCTGATCCTCTGTTACAACCTGCTCTTCCTCTCGAGCTTCGCGCTGTCTGGCCTCGCCATGTATCTCCTCGTGCGAGACCTCCTTGGCGAAGGTCCAGGCTTCAGCAGGCCGGCGTTCGTCGCCGGCTTGATTTTCGCGTTCGTCCCGTTCCGGCTCGCACAACTCGCACACATCCAGTCGCTCAGCTCGCAGTGGATGCCGTTTGCACTTTACGGATTTCGCCGCTTCATCGTCTCGGGCCGTGTCAAGCCGCTCGCATGGGGCTCTGCAGCCCTGCTGATGCAGAACTGGTCCTGCGGCTACTACTTGATGTTCTTCGCGCCATTCGTCCCGCTGTTCGTCGCGCACCAGATGGTAAGCCTCGGGCGTCATCGAGCGCTCTGGATATGGGGCGCGTTTGCGGCGGCCGGCCTCGCCGTCGCCGCGGGGACCTACCCATTTCTGGCGTTGTACCTCGAGGCGCAGCGCGTGCACGGCTTTGAACGATCGGTTGGCGAGGTGATTCGTTATTCGGCGGACGTTTACAGCTACTTCACCGCGCCTGAGGCGTTGCGCGTGTGGGGAGGGCTGATGCAGGCGTTTCCCAAACCCGAGGGCGAATTGTTTTTCGGAATCGTGCCGATACTGCTCGTCGCGGTCGCGCTGATCGCGTCGATCACGGCACGGCTGACTCAGACTGTGGCGCCCAGGAGAACCCCCGGGCCGGAGTCGTCAATGTCACGCCTGACGCCGTCGTCGGTATTCAAGCCGCACCGTGTGGTGCTACTCGTCGTCGGCAGTGTGATCGCCGTACAACTGGCCGGCCTCGTCGGCGTGCTGTTGACGGGTGGATTTGTCACCACGGTTGCCGGCATTCCGATCCGCGCCACCGACGCGACCCGCATCGTGTCCGGCATTGCGATCGCGTCGGCGATTCTTCTCGCGCTCTCTCCGGCCGCCCGCACACGGACCGGCGCCGCGTGCAGATCGCCGCTGACGCTGGCCGTCCTGCTGACGATCCTGGCGATGTGGTTGTCACTCGGTCCCGTGCCACAGTCGCATGGCCGGACGTTACAGGGACTCGGACTCTATCGCGTGCTCTACGATCATGTGCCGGGGTTCGAAGGGCTGCGAGTCCCTGCCCGCTACGCGATGGTGGCCGCGGTGTTTCTTTCCATCGCCGCCGGATATGGAGCGGCGGCGGCGCGCAGGACGTCGGTCTGGATTGCCATCTGCGCGGCGGTTCTGATCGAAACCGCTTTTGCACCGATGCCCCTCAACCAAACCTGGGGGGACGGCGGCGTGCAGCCACCCGCCCGCGTCGAACCGGCGTCGGACGCACCCGTCGTGTATCAGCACCTGGCCGGGATGCCCAACGCGACCGTGATCACCGAATTTCCCTTCGGTGACCCGGCGTGGGAAATTCGCTACGTGTACTACGCGACCGTCCACTGGAAGCGACTGGTCAACGGCTATAGCGGCGGCTTTCCGCAACCCTACAAGGTGCGCGTCGCACTGCTGCAGCGGGTGGCCGAAAATCCTGAGGCGGCCTGGCAGGCGCTGCGTGACACCGGCACCACACACATGATTGTGCACGAGGCCGCGTTTCCTCCAGGCGGTGCCGACGTTGTCAAGAAGTGGCTGACCGATCACGCCGCCGTCGAGATCGCGCGCTTCGGCACGGACGTCCTCTATACTTCCGCTAATGCGTATTGATCCGCTGCAATTCCTCACCGACGAACTCGATTCGCTGAAACAACAAGGCCTTTATCGCCCGCTGCGCGTGCTCGAAAGCGAGCAGAGCGCGCACGCGACGTTCGATCACAAGTCGGTCGTCAACCTCTCGTCGAACAATTACCTCGGACTCACGACCCACCCGAGGCTGCGCGAGGCGGCGCTCGACGCTGTCAGGATCTACGGCGCCGGGTCCGGATCAGTGCGCACCATCGCCGGCACAATGGAATTGCACATGGAACTCGAGCGGCGCCTGGCGACCTTCAAGAAGGTCGAAGCGGTCGTGGTGTTCCAGAGCGGCTTCACGGCCAACGCCGGCACCGTATCTGCCATCCTCGGCAAAGAGGACGTCGTCATCTCGGACGAGCTCAATCACGCCAGCATCATCGACGGCTGCCGCCTGAGCCGCGCCGCGATCAAAGTGTTCCCGCACAAGGACGTCGATGCCGCTCGCCGCATCCTCCACGAGCTGCCCGCCGGGCAACGCAAACTGCTGATCACGGACGGGGTGTTCTCGATGGACGGCGATCTTGGGCCCCTGCCGGGGCTTTGCGAGGTGGCAGAAGAGTTCGGCGCGATCATGATGGTGGACGATGCGCACGCGAGCGGAGTGTTTGGGGCACAGGGACGGGGCACGGTCGATCACTTCAAATGCCATGGCCGCGTCGACATCCAGGTCGGCACGTTGTCCAAGGCCGTCGGTGTCCTGGGTGGCTACGTCGCCGGCACTCGCGACTTCATCGAGTTCCTGCATCACCGCGCGCGTCCGTTCCTGTTCTCCACCTCCCATCCCCCGGCGGTGGCGGCGGCGTGTATCGCGGCACTCGACGTGCTCGAACAGGAGCCGCAATGGATGGAGCAGTTGTGGGATAACACCCGCTTTTTCAAAGCCGGCTTGCATGCGATGGGGTTCAATACCGGATTGAGCGACAGCCCCATTACCCCGGTCATTGTCGGCGACGCGCCGCTGGCGGCGCAGATGTCGGACAAGCTGTTTCAGTGCGGCGTCTTCGCCCAGAGCATTGGATTCCCCACCGTTGCCCGCGGCAAGGCCCGGCTGCGCACCATCGTCACGGCGACGCACTCGCGCGATGACCTGCAGTATGCCCTCGATATGTTCGGGAAAGTCGGCAAGGAACTCGCGGTAATTACATGACGTATCGATCATCTTAGGCATGTCGTCCAAGCCGCGGGCCTTCTTCGAAACTTACACGAAGGACTTCACCAAAGAGGACCTGGGCAAGCTGTTCACGTACGAAACGCCCGAGGCGTATCGATTCTTCGCTCGCGGGGTCAATACCGCGGAACTCGAAGGGCTGCCGCGGCACCGCCGTGCGCTCAAGTATCTCCAGGGCTTTTTTCTCGCATTCACGATGCGCCTGTCGCCGGCGCGGCGCGTCATTTACGGCCTGGCGCTCACGGCGTGCGTGGTGGGGATGCTGCAGTTGTTCAACGGGCTCGGCATCATGTCCATGCGCATGCCGTTCCCGCTCAACTTCGTTCGTGTCGGCGTTCCTGGCCCCGTGTTCGCCGACGGTACGGTGTGGCTCCTCGTCGGCTTTCTGCTGATGAACCTGCTGGTGCTGCTCGAAGTGGCCGACCGGCTCTCGCTGAAGCGCGATCTAGAGGTCGCGCGCGAGATTCAGCAGGCCATGTTGCCGGACGGCATGTGGTCGGGCCCTGGGGTCGAAGCGTTCGGCCTGACCAGGCCCGCCAACACGGTCGGTGGTGATTTTTACGACATCCTGCCACAGCAGGATGGGCGGGTCATCGTGGCGCTGGGCGATGTCGCCGGCAAGGCCAGCCCGGCGGCGCTGTTGATGGCGCTGCTGCTGGCAATGATGCGCACGCTCGTGGACGAAGGGCTGACCGTGGCGGCGCTGGTGACGCGCCTCAACACGCAGGTGGGCAAACACGCTCCACCCTCGCGCTTCATCACGCTGTTTGTCGCGTCATACGACCCTCCTACCGGCCAGCTCGAATTCGTCAATGCCGGCCAGACGCCTCCGCTCTTGCGGCGTCGCAACGGCACCATTGAGCGGCTGACGACGGGCGGGATTGCCCTCGGAATGTTCGAAGGTTCGCGCTACGACGCGGGGGCCGCGCACCTCGAGCCCGGCGACGCCCTGGTGATGTATAGCGATGGCATTACGGAAGCCGACGACCCCACCGGCGCACCGTTTGACGAGGCCGGTCTGGAGCGAACCCTTGCGTTGTATCCAGGCGCGTTCCCCGAGGCGACGGCTGCCAGCGTCGGCCAGGCGATTTTTGATGCGGTCGAGCGCCACCGCCGCGATTCGCGGCTCGGCGACGATCTCTCCGTGCTGGTGCTGAGCCGGGTCAGGAATTCAGTAGCCCGAACCCAACCGGCTGGCGTCTAATCGCACTGATCCCGTCACCGTTCGACAACAAGGTTACCGGCCCGGGTAGACCGACCCCCACCGTGGGTTTCTGATTTGCACTTGTGTTTTTAAGGCGCCCCTGTCTATTCGCTCTGGTCGTACTGTCGGCAGTCTCGCTGCGCGCCGATCAGGCTATCCCTCCGCCAAGCGCTGAAGATCTCTCCATTCAGGCGTTTTTTCAAGCGGTCGAGGCGTCGATCTTGACCAATGGCCGGGACAACTGGCTCGAGTTGATCTCGGCCAACGCGGATCGCGCAGCCGCGCGCGAATTCTTCGACGCGATGGTGCCGCCGGGCGTGACCCGCGCGGTCATGCGGGAACGCGACCGCAGCCCCTTGTTGGGGGCGCTCCCAGGCGAAGGATTTCGTCTCATCGCCGACGTCTTTACGGAAACCGGACCGCGCGGGCGGATTACCACGTGGCGCATCGACATCCGCAAGCCGCGCGACTCGCAAGAGCGACAGCCGTGGCGCGTCATCAGCCAGGAAACATTGTCAGCCATCGACGGATTGCATCGGCTTGTGCTGGGTAAAGAGAAGCAGTTCGCCGTCAAGGATCTCCGCCTCACGGCGGTTGACTTCGAGTTGCGACTCGGGTCCGGGGACGTCTTCGTCGCCGAAACTGCCGAGGGTGTCACCGGGTTGGTGCTCCTCGGTGATGGCACGATGCGTTTTTCACCGGCGCCACCAGAAGAACGCGGACAGGTGCGACTGTTTGCCGGCGCCGAGGCGATCGAGACGCCGTTCACGGCCGCATACGTCCGAGTCCACCCCTCCGAGTTCGATCAGCAACTCAAGTCGCAACTAATCACGCCGGCGACGATCGACCCGCGCACGCTGCGGCGAGCGCAGGCAATCTTCGATGAAGACCTCGGCAAGTCATTCGGTCTCGATTTACAGGATTTGAGCCGCGAGAATTGGTCGCTCTTGCCTCAGTCGGGCGATTTTCTCGCCGAAGTGCGGACACGGCGCTTCGGCACTTTGACCTACGCGCGATCGGCCGGCGAGGCCGAAGACGTCACCTTGTTCCACCGCGAGCGGAAGCGCAACGTCGCGGCTTACGCGTCGGAGATGAAGTTGAGCACCCGCGGCCGCTTTTTCAACGAAGACGACCTGGTCGAATACGACGTGCTCGACTATAACCTCGACGCCTCATTTTCCCCGGAGCGTGAGTGGCTCGACGGGCGCGTGCGGATGAAGATCCGGATCAAGTCGTATGCGCTGGCCGTGTTGACCTTGCGTCTTGCAGACGAGCTCACCGTCTCATCGCTCAGCAGCGACGAGCTCGGTCGCCTGATGTTCCTCCGCGTCAAGAACCAGAACAATATCGTCGTCAATCTGCCGGCGCCGGCGAGCCGGGATCTCGAGCTGACGCTGAACATCGCGTACGCCGGACCGATTCGCACGCAGTCGCTCGACGAGGAATCGATTTCGCTCGCCGGCCAGCAGCGCGGGGAAGACGTGCCCTTCATTCCGGCGGAGCCGAACTGGCTGTTCAGTACTCGCAGCTACTGGTATCCGCAAAACAAGGTCACTGATTACGCGACCGCGTTGGTGCGGTTCAACGTGCCGGCGGATTACAAAGCAGTGGCCAGCGGGCTCGAGCAGGACGCCCTCACCACGGCCCTTCCGGGTCCGGGCGGACCAGGCCGCACGACCTACACCTACGACGCCAGGCAGCCACTGCGTTATATCGGCGTCGTCATCAGCAAGTTCATCCGGGTGGATGCGGCAACGGTGGCGCTCGACGTGGTGCCGCGAGCCGCCGCTGCCGCGGCGGGCACGTCGGCGGCACGGTTTCCCCTGCTTGGCGCGCGCAATACCATCGCGCTTGCCGTCGATGCCAACCGGCGTCAGCAGGAGCGCGGACGCGCCATCCTCGACACCGCGGCAGATATCCTGCGACTTTACGCGGGCCTGGCCGGCGACGTGCCGTACGAGGGGATGACGATTGCAATGGTCGAACACGATCGGCCTGGCGGTCACAGCCCTGGCTACTTCGCCGTGCTCAACAACCCCCCGCCGATTAGTTCCTTCTCCTTGCGGCACGACCCAGCGTCGTTCAGCAATTTCCCCGAGTTCTACGTCGCGCACGAGATCGCGCACCAGTGGTGGGGTCAGGCGGTCGGCTGGAAAAATTATCACGAGCAGTGGCTGAGCGAAGGCTTCGCCCAGTATTTTGCGGCGCTGTACGCACGGGAGCGACGCGGCGAGCAGAGTTTCCGCGACGTCATGCGCCAGTTCCGGCGCTGGGGCATGACGCAATCCGATCAAGGTGCCGTCTATCTGGGCTACCGCCTCGGCCACATCAAGGGTGACAGCCGTGTCTTCCGCGCCCTCGTCTACAACAAAGGCGCGTCGGTGCTGCACATGCTGCGGCGTCTGGTAGGAGATGAGGCGTTTTTTCGGGGGCTGCAGCGCTACTACGCAGAGAATCGTTATCAGAAGGCCGGCACCGAAGACCTTCAACGGGCGATGGAGGCAGAGTCCGGCACCGAATTGGATCGCTTCTTCGAGCGGTGGATTTACGAATCTGGACTGCCGCGCGTGCGCTACTCCAGCGCGGTGGAGGGTCAGGAGGCGGTTCTCCGGTTCGAGCAACTCGACGACATCTACGATGTACCCATCACCGTGACGCTGCGGTACGGGGACAAAGAAGTGGAAGAAACCGTGCTGCTGACCGAGGCGCACGTCGAAAAGCGCTTCCCGTTGGCGGGAACGCTCCGCGGTGTTGAGATCAACGCCGACGGCTTTGCGCTGGGAGATTTCGTCAGGCGCTAAGACGCCGCGTCAAGGCAGATAGACGCCGGCAATTCGCAGCGGCCCGTTTGGCTCCATCCGCTCGCAGACCACGTAAAACTTCACACCGTCCACGACATAGGCGCGCGTGTGCCGTTCGCCGAACTCACCCGTGCTGCGATTCGCCCCGCCGGCGGCGAATTTTTCCGGCAACAACTGATTCAGCCGGGCGTGCAGGTCGCCATGACGGATGACCCGACCATCGAGCAGGAGCATGACCGGGACGTTGGTTGCCCCCTCTGGCACGCCTGGCGGCAATGGGGGCGGTGCGTCGACTAACGCCGCCTCGACCCGCGGCCCGAGCGCACGTTGCACCGGGACCGAGATCAGCCAGATGAGCGCGAGCACGGCAGCAGCGGCGACAACCCATTCGACAAGCGAGCCGATGCGGAGAGGACGCGGTTCCACGCCCGTCAAGTCTAGCCCCCGTCGCAGGCCGGGTAAAACTCTGCAGTGGTGCGGGGGAGGCCCGCGCGCACGCCAGCGTCCTTGATATGATCAGGTGTTTATGGAAACCGTGACCCTCACTATCGACGGCCGGCCGATCGTCGTTGCCAAGGGAACGACCGTACTGCAGGCCGCCATCGAGGCCGGCATCCAAGTGCCGTATTACTGCTACCATCCCGGGCTCGGCATCGACGCGTCCTGCCGTGTGTGTCTGGTGAAGATTGAAAAGATGCCCAAGCTGCAGACGTCGTGCTCGACGCCGGTCGCGGAGGGCATGGTCGTCCTGACCAAAGACGCCGAATCGGTGGAAGCGCGGGCGGGGGTCTTCGAGTTTCTGCTCATCAACCATCCGCTCGATTGTCCTGTCTGCGACAAGGGGGGCGAGTGCCCGCTCCAGGATTTTTCGTATCGTTTCGGTAACTCCGAAAGCCGAATGGACTTCCCGCGCCGCGTCTTCGACGGCGAAGGTGTTCGGGCTGACGTCGATTTCGGTCCGACGTTGATGCTCAACCGCAACCGCTGCATCCTCTGCACGCGCTGCTCACGCTTCATGCGCGAAGTAGACGGCGACGCCCAGATCGGCATCGTCGATCGCGGCAATGGCAGTGAGATCGCAACGTTTGCCGAACAGGGCGTCCACTCGATCCTGTCGGGCAACTTGATGGATGTCTGCCCGGTCGGGGCCATCACGACGCGCCAGTATCGGTTCCGGTCGCGGCCGTGGGATAACCCGCACGCCGTTGACACCATCTGCACGCGCTGTTCGAAGGGGTGCAATACCACCGGCTGGATCAAGGCCAAGCCGGAATGGGCCAAAGGCTCACAGCTCATTCGCGTCACGCCGCGCTACAACCCGGAGGTCAACGACTTCTGGATGTGCGACATCGGCCGCTTCCAGTACACCTGGGTGGAAGGCGACGTCCGCCTGCGCAAGCCGAGCATTGTGAACAAGGAAGGCGTGCCTCAGGTCGCGACCTGGAAGGATGCGCTGACGCGCGTGCGCGACCTGATCGACGCTGCCGGACGCCGCGATCCCGGCGCGGTCCGCATCTTGACGTCCGCACACGCGTCACACGAAGAGTTGTTCCTGCTGAAAGAGTTGGCAGAAGGCATGAAAGGCGAAGGCGGCGGCAGCCACGTCCACGTGACGTGGCGCCGATCCGAGAAGCGGCAGCCGCCGGAAACGAAGTTTCGCGTCCCGGCGACCGATGCGCCAAACGTCAACGGGGCGCGCGATCTCGGACTCGCTGTGGGCGGGGGCAACGCAGGCGACCCGGATGTGTCCGCCCTGCGCATCGCCACCGACGAGGACCGCGTCCAGGTGCTTTACGTCTTTGACCCGGGCCCGGACGGGTCGATGGGCGACATCAGCTGGGTCATCGACGCAAAAAAGGCCGGCCGCATCACATCCGTCATTTATCAAGGCGTGCAGTCGACCGAGTTGGCCAAGCTCGCGGACGTGGTGCTGCCGGGCTCGGCGTGGGTCGAGAAGGACGCCACCTATACCAACGATCAGGGTATTCTGCAGACGGCCTCCAAGGTGATAAACCCTCCCGGCGAGGCGGTCGAAGACTGGCAGATCCTTACGAGCGTGGCGGCGGCACTGGGGCTGCCGTTGGCCTACAAAACGTCGCACGACGTGCGCCTCGCCATCGGCAAAGTCATGGCGGGCACCATCCACTACGAGGGCCTGGGTACCAAGAACTTCAGCCGGCCGCTTCCCCTGCAGCACTGGCTGCAGGCCAGCAATCCCATGGAACGTTGGAAGTGGAACGTGATGTTCCAGGACCTGCCGCCTGTGAAGGGTCACAACGTCCAGATGGAATCGACGCCGCCGCCATCGGTTATTCCACTGAAGCTTGTAACCGAAGAGATCTCGCGGACGTCAGAATAGGCATGAAGGGCGGAGGACTGGCGCGAATGAGACATCTTCTTCTGCTCGTCGCCCTCGTCGCCGGAACCACCACAGCGGCATTCGCGCAGCCGCCACGGGCGAAAATCACGCCTTTCGTGGAGGCCGACGCCGTCCATGCCGGGGCCAGGACGCGCGTCGCCCTGACCGTTTCGCTGCCCGAGAACCTCCACGTCCAATCGGACCAGCCCCGCGACCCGTCGCTCATTCCCACCGTTCTCACGATTGAGCCGAGCGGCGTCGTTCGAGTCATCAACCTGCTGTTCCCGCATCCCACCGATTTCATTCAGGAAGGCCAGGCCGAACCACTCGCTGTCTTCGAACATGACTTCGTCGTCGGCGCGGAGGTGGAGATAGCCGCCCACGCCACTGGCGAGATCGTGATTCCCGGCAAACTGCGCTACCAGGCGTGCGACGACAAAGTCTGCTTCCAGCCACGCACAGAGAACGTCGAATGGCGGGTGCGTGTCGTGCCGGCGGCAACGGCCGCACCGGCCGTCAACACCGCCGTCTTCACGCGGCTGGCTACAGGCCGACGCACGGCGCCACAGGCGCTCGCTATTCCCACACCCGCACCTTCTCCGGTGGCAGCGGCAGGTAACGATGCCACGGCGTTGGCAGCGCTCGACGGG
>JACCSI010000611.1 GCA_013813075.1 Acidobacteriota bacterium
CCTCGGTCCATTGCAGCACCAGTTCCGCCTTCAGGCCGTTGTCCTTCTGGAGCACGAACGGCGCCTCGTGTACGGGGCGCGCTGCCCGGTCGCTCACAATCTTGCGCTGATAATCGACCAGGCCTTCCTGGTGCTGAAACACCAGCTTGATGGGCGCGGTCTCGTCCTCGAACGTCACCCTGACGCCGCGGTGCAGGTAGCTCGCGATCTCGAGACGATCGCGAATCACTGCAGGGTCGAATTCGATCTTCGGAAACACACTCGGGTCCGGGTGGAAGTACACCGTCGTGCCGGACCCGCGCGCGGGGCCGAGCGTCTTCAACGGCCCCACAGGCTTGCCCTGCTTGAACCGCATCTCGTACTGATGGCCGTCGCGGCGCACGGTGGCGATGAGATCGCGCGACAGCGCATTGACAACACTGGCGCCGACACCGTGCAGCCCGCCCGCCGTCTTGTAATTGCCGCTTTCAAACTTGCCGCCGGCGTGCAGCACGGTGAAGATCACCTCGAGCGCGGTCTTCTTCGTCTTCGAATGGAGGTCGACGGGAATGCCTCGGCCGTCGTCTTCCACCGTGATCGACGAACCGTCGCGATGCAGCGTGACGCGGATGTTCGAGGCGAACCCGTTCATCGCTTCGTCGATGGCGTTGTCGAGAATCTCCCACACCAGATGATGCAACCCCGCGGCGCCGACGCCACCGATGTACATTCCGGGGCGCTTGCGAACCGGCTCGAGCCCTTCGAGAACGGTAATGTCGTTGGCGGTGTAGTTCGAGGGCATGCAGGCAGGTGAAATTATAGCGTCCAGCGGGCACGGCACCGGCGCGGGTGCAGGTGTCGGAACTTGGCGACGAACGCGTCTACACGAAGCGGAGGAGGCGACGTCTGTCGTCCCAGCGCCACATCTGCCCATGCCCGAGAAGATGCACTCCGCCAAGCCAGCGATCGATGCCGCTGAGTGCGATGCGGTCAGCTTGCCTTGCCACGACGAGCAGGCCATCGTCGGTCGGCTCGATATCGTCGTCGAGCGACAACCGGCGCGCGCCCGACAAGGCTCGAATCAAGGGCCGGGGTGGGACCATCAAGGCGCCGATGTGACTCAGAAATGCGGCGTCGCCCATGAAGATTGCGTCCTCGCGCTGATGATGCGACTTCACATAGACGTCCCTGACTCGCGTCACGCCGGTCGTCACCATCACCTCGAGCGTCTGCTGTTCAGTCCGCGACAATCCGGTATCCATTGACGGAAACTGCTGCAGGTGCCGCAACAGCGCTGGGCCAAGATGCGGGAGCACGGTGACACGAGGGAGCACCTCGGCCACACCGCGCGGGTCGGCGGCGCGAAAAGCGTTCCATGCGTCACGCGTGGCGCTGCGCTCTGCGGAGGTGACATCGCGCCGGGCGGCGAAGAGCCCTTGAAACTGCGCCTGCGCCAACTGCCCGAGGTAGTCACCGTCCGGCACCGCGGTGATCCGCGGTGGACCGTCCATCGGCAGCCGATCGAGGATCTGCAGCACCTGCAGCTGGTCGTAGAGATCATGCTCGAACCACAGCACGATCTCGTCAAAGGGCGCCTCCAGCGCCGCATCACGTTCGGCCAGCCGGCGTGCGATGTTCTGGCGCGAATCCCACCCACAACTCGCCAAAAAGTCTGTCCGAACGTCGCGGAGCGCGGCGATGTTCAGGCCGGCCGGCACGGGTCCCTCGTGCAGGACGTCGTCCCAGGGCACGACCCGGCCCTCCACACCCGCTGCCCGCATCATCGGAATGATTGCGGAGCCGTTGGTCAGATGGAGAATGGAAGTCAACACGCGAAGCTCCGGTACGCAGTGGAGTTCGTTGCGGGAACGACGCGGCGAGCAGTTGTCAAAACCTAGCCCCCGTCAACATGAACCGATCGAACGGACGCTCGGGGCCTGTCAGAATACGAGAGTGGCCAAGCTGTTTCTGGCGATCGTATGGCTTGCCGCCGCCAGCGTTGTGGGCGCAATGGTCGCGACGGTCTACGAATTGAAGCGTTCGCGCCCACCCGCACCACAACCGATTTCGATCGAGCGGACACCCGCCAGGCAAAATCATAATCCGTGGGCGCGATGGTCGCTGACCGAGCATCGATCCGCACACAACATGCTCGTGGCCCATGTCGAAACGGTTCACCTCGATGAGGCCGTGGCGATTGCGCAACAGATTACCGGACCGGTCAAGACACGATATGAGGAAGTGTTGATCTACTTCCATCGTCCCGGCCGGCCCGACACCCTGCCGCCACGCCGCGTCCAGTGGACGCTTAAGAGCGGCTACGTCGAGACGGTGTACGAGTAGCCGGCGCCTTGCGGGCGCGCTTCGGCCGCTCGGCAGGACCGGTGTCCGCGGTCTTGCGCGTACGACGCGCCGTCGGCCGCTTGGCCTTGGCCGGTTCGGGATCCTCGGGCTTGAGCACGCCAAACATCGCCAGTTGGTCGTCGCCCTCGTCCTGATCGTGTTCACCAGGTGCCGGCTGCGAGCCGACAGATTCGTCGTCGTCAGCTTCGTCGGCAGTCGGGAGGTCCTGGGCTTGGCTGGCCCCGAGCACATGGCCTTCGGTCGCCGTGGCGCTGTCGACGCCGTCGATGGACGACAGCGACGCGCCGTTGTCGGACTCGGTCCCATCGCCACCAAGCGAGGCCCAGCCGTGTGGCACGTTCGACGGTTTAATCGATCCCGCAAACGCGCGCAGCCCACCCTGGCGGTCGCGTTCGAGACGAACCAAGCCGTCCTTCTGGCATGCGCGAAGCAGATCCTGCAGCGAGCCGTAGCGGCGCTCGTCGAATTCCGGGCGCGCCGTGCGAAGGAACTGTTTCATCTGACGCAGATACATCGGCCAGCGCGGCGGCGGCGTGGCTTCCGCAAGGACCTCCCGCACCAGCGCCACTCCGTCGGCAAGTGACAACTCGCTGACGGGCGCCTGTTGTGGTTCGGTCCGTGTGGCCGGCTCGAAGGGTTCGCCCGGCTCAGGGAGCGCAGGCGCGGGGGCGGCGGTGGCGTCGAGAGACGCGCCTTCCACGAGTTCGACCACCGTCGTCCGGCCGGAATGCTTCAGCGTGACGAGGCCGCGCTTTTCAAGCTTCTCGGCGAAATCGCGAAACGTGCTGGCGCCGTAGTCTCGTTCCGAAAACGAGGAGTCCAGCTGCAACAAAGTACTCTTGAGGAGGCCAAGTTGCGGCGACACCTCGCGGTCGGCAAGTACCTTCAAGGCGCGCTTGACCAGCGGCAATGACTGGTCCAGGGACGAACTCGCCGGCACGGGGCGACCCCGCTCGGGGCGTTGCGCACCGCCGCCCTTACCGGTGACATTTTCGTAGGCGATGAACTCGGTGCAGTTTTTCTGCATCACCTGGCTGGTAAAGGCGCGGCCGCCGACGACGAACACTTTTTTGTCGTACTGCTTCAGCTTTTCCACCAGCGTGATGAAATCACTGTCCCCGCCGACGATGACAAAGGCGTTGATATGGTCGTGGGTGAAAGCCATTTCCAACGCGTCGAGGGCGAGGTTGATGTCGGCCCCGTTCTTATCGCCCCCCGGGGTCATGACGCGCTGCACCAGGCGAACGGCATGCTGCGACATCGTGCGGCCATATTCTCCGGCGCGCTTCCAGTCGCCGTAGGCGATTTTGGTAATGACTTCGCCCCGCTCTTTGATGGCTTCGAGCACGGCGCCCACATCGAACTGCAGGCCAAGGGTAGTTTTGACCCCGATCTCGACGTTATCGAAATCGATGAACACGGCTATTTTCAGGCGTTGATCGGACATTGAATTGTGTTGACTTTCGGGTTCGGCTATCAGCTTGCAGCGGTCGACTTTCTGATCTCGGATTTGAGCAAATCGCGATCGGCGTCCAGGGCCGACCAGCCCACCGACAGGGCGGGCTCCAAAGCGGATGGACTCATACTATACCCCACGTCGCATCCGCACGAAATAGATTTTCGCGGCGCGCGACGTCACGACAGCGCGGAACTGCGCATTTGGCGCTGATGACGCCGATTGTGGATGGCGGACGACTCATTCATGGCGGCGGCACAACGGTTGCAGCACGACGGGAGAGGTATCGATTATGTCTGCCACAGGTCACATCCGGAGGTCGGCTATCGCCGCGGCCGCCGCGGCGTTACTCAGCCAGTCGAGCATGTCCGCGTCCGTGGCTGGCACGGTGCACCATTCATCGCCCGGCACCCCTACCGTGGTTCAGGAGCAGCACGTCTCGGTGCAGACGCTCCTCGAACGCGGCGCCCTCGACGAGGCCGTGCAGCGCGCAGAAAATGAACGGGACAACCCCGAGTCGACGTACCTTGCCGCCCAGGCCTTTGCCAAAATGGAGGATGGCGACCGCGCCGGACAGCAGTTCGCGCGCCTCCAGGAAACTGGCGACGACTCGTGGAAGGCGATTGGCGAGTCTGCCACCCTCGCCATCAGCGGCAACACCGGCGGCGCGATGGACGCGGCCAATCGAGCCATCGCGGCCAACGGTGACAATGCCTACGCACACTACCAGCTTGGGCTTATCGCCAGCCGCCAGAACAATTTCCAGCGCGCGCTGGCGGCATTCGAACGGGCTATCGAGCTGAAGCCCGATTTCGCCTACGCGCATTACTACGCGGGACTCGCCAGCCAGCGCATCAGGCAGACGGCGAAAATGTCGATGCACCTCTAAGCGTTCATGAAACTGGCGCCGGA
>JACCSI010000640.1 GCA_013813075.1 Acidobacteriota bacterium
CGATGCCCCTCGCACGGCAGGCCTCGACATCGATGTTGTTGTAGCCGACGGCAATGTTGGCCACGATACGCAGGTCAGCGCCGGCATTGAGCACCTCGGCGTCGATGCGATCCGTCAACAGGCAGATGAGCGCCTGTTTGCCCGCGACGCGCTCAATAAGTTCCGGGCGTCCGATGGCGTCGCGGCCGGCGTACACATCGAGCTCGCAGGCGGCTTCGAGCTTGACGACAACGGAAGAAGGAATTCGTCGAGTGAGGAGAATTGAGGGTCGCACGTGCACAGGCTAGTAGCCGTAAGACTGACAGAAGCCACAGTGATTACAGCGCACCGACGGCTCGATCATGCACGAACCGCCGTCGTCATCGCCTGGTGACACCAGGAACTTGCCGAAGCTCGGATGCGCACGCCACATCGGGGCAGGCGAGAGAGCACTCGACGCACCGGCGGGCGATGGAAGCTGCGGGGTCCCGCCCAGGTGCCGACTGATGGCATCTCTTACCAGCACGCGCAGTTCGTCGTCAGTCATTCGTGTAAGTCAACTTCGTCAACGATACCAAGAATGGCGCAGTCGACCGGCGCCAGGCCCTTGCCGAGCGCCTCTTGGGCCGCACGCCCTTCGAGTACCGCAATAACCAGTTCGCCACGACCGGCTCCGACCGAATCGATGGCGACGAGCGCAACGCCCGCCTTCGTGCCCGTAGGCGTCTCCGGCTGCACGATGAGCAGCTTGGCGCCCTCGAATTGTGGCCGCTTGTGCGACGACACGACTTCACCAACCACGCGCGCGAGAATCATGTTGCATGGGGCGACCGCCCCTGACCTCCGGGTCGAGCCCTGGGACCGCCCCCCGCCTCGGTTGTCCAGTGATCGACGATGCCGACGATTCCCGCGTCTGCCGGGACCTGCTTCGGGTGGAACGGAAAGCTTGCTTCCTTGCCGCGGACAAAAAACACCGTCTCGCCCACGCCCGCGCCAACGGCGTCCAGGGCGACGAGAGGGCGACCGAGATCCGAGCCGTCGGGCGCGATTGGCTGAATCACGAGCAGAGGGATACCTTCGTATGCGGGTTCTTTGCGGGTCGCGACGATATCGCCAATGACTCGGGCAAGTTGCATGGCTATTCGCTGAGATCCACGACGTCAACGATGCCGACGACTACTGCGTCCACGGGGCAGTCTTTCATCCCCGACGCCATCCGCGCGGAGCTGCCGCTGACGATGAGCACCGTCTCGCCGACGCCGGCGTCGACGGTATCCACCGCGACAAGATACGCGCCTTCGAGACGGGTGCGATCGCGCGGGTCCACCGGACGCGCCAGCAACAGTTTGTTGCTGACCAGACGCGGGTCTTTCCGCGTCGCGACGACGGTGCCCACAATTCGTGCGAGAACCATGGCGCTGGAGGCGCGTTACTTCTGCGAGTTCGCCTTGCCGATAGGCAGGACGTCTTCGAGATTGGCGTGGGGCCGGGGGATGACGTGCACCGAAACCAGTTCCCCGACCCGGCGTGCCGCCGCCGCGCCGGCGTCGGTCGCCGCCTTCACCGCCGCCACGTCGCCGCGCACGATCGCCGTGACATAACCCGCGCCGATTTTCTCCCAACCGACGAGCGACACCTTAGCGGCCTTGACCATCGCATCGGCCGCTTCGATCATCGCGACCAGGCCTTTGGTCTCGATCATCCCGAGTGCTTCACCCATGTATGTCTCCTCGATAGCGTTGCGCTATCGGTGTCCACGCTGTAACCCGAAGGTCCGCACCCAAGCACCGTAAGTTCCTGAGTACCTTTCAGGCACACCGGCACCCTATTTAAGATTGCGGACCGCGTCTTCGATGAGTGCGGTTAACTCGCGGTATGTTAGTCGAATTTCGCCGTCGCCGTCGTGGAGGACGCGGGCGTCAGCGCCACCCATGACTGCGCCGCCCCTGGAACGCTGATGGAGGTCGGCCACCAGACGCGCGCCTGCCGGCGCGTCGGGCGCCTGCACCACTTGGCATGCCACCTGCCCGTCGGCATCCATGACGATCGTGTCGTCCGTGCATACCGGCGCTGGGGAGGCGATGCCGTACATCCCGCGCAGTCCTTGGAGGCGGACGACTTCCTGGCGCGACAACAGGTTCTCGCGGCCCAGCTGCCGCGTGACCAGGCTGATCTTCGCGAAGTGCTCAATAGTCTCCATGCGGTGATAGGCCGTGAACAGATCCGGGCCAATCGCCAGGGCGCCATGGTTGGCCAACAGTAATCCGTCGTGCGCTTTCAAGTACTTGCTACACGCGATCGGCAATTCGTCAGTCGAGGGGGTCGCGTATTCGGCAATCGGAATGCTGCCGAGCGTGGTCACGACTTCGGCAAGAACGGCCCGATCGAGCGGTATCCCGGCGACGGCGAATCCGGTCGCGGTGGGCGGATGCGCGTGGACGACCGCACGCGCATCGGGACGGTCACGGTAGACCTGCAGGTGCATTTTCAGCTCGGACGAGGGATCGCGATCGCCTGACAGCTTCTTGCTGTTCGAGTCGGTGACGACCATCATGTCGGGGGTCATGAACCCCTTGGACACGCTCTTCGGCGTGGTAATCAGCCGACTGTCGTCGAGGCGGACGCTGATGTTGCCGTCGTTGGAGGCGACATAGCCTCGCTCCCACAAACGGCGACCGACTTCGACGATGTCGGCCTTGATCTGTTCTTCAGTGCGCACTGACCCACTCGTCTCGGCACTTGTCCGAGCAGAAATAGACCGTGTCGCGTCCGCGCGCGAGTTGCAGCGCCTTGCCAGGCACGACATAAGTGCCGCAGATCGGGTCGGCGACCATCTTGACCGCAGGCGGGTTCGCCGGGCAGCGGTCGGCGGCGGCGGCCGGTGACGCGGCCCCTGCGATGACCCCGCGCACCAGACGCATCACGAACCTGGCGAGGAACAGGAACAGCAAGAACAGGAGAACGGTGCGGAGAAACATGGCGGTGCTACTCGCTGCCCGGCCCTGGCGGCGTGGTCGGATGCGCCGTCTGCAGGCCTTCGAGCGCTTTCTTCGCCGCCTGTCCTTCCGGGCTGTTTGGCGCTAGCGCCACCACCTGCTGCCATGCCTGCGCGGCGCCGTTCAGGTCCTGTTTGCCGAAGGCCTTGACGATCCCGAGATTAAGCAGGGTCTTGCTGTGTTTTGGATCCACACTCAGGGAACGCTCGAATTGCGCGACAGCCTTGTCGGGCTGATTGGTGTAGTAATACGCCACCCCCAGGTCGGTCGAGAGGTTCGGGTCGGACGGTGCCAGCTTGATCGCCTCCTCGTACCAGGAAATCGCGTCGGTATAGCGCTCAGCGTCGAAGTACATGTTGCCGAGCTGAACGCGCGGTTGCGCATCTCTGGGGTTCTGCTCGGCCACGTTGCGCATCGCCTGCGCTCGACCTTCGTCGAGGGGTGCGGCCGGCGGCGTCCCGGGGTTGGCCGCGGGGTTGGCCGCGGCAGCCTGCTGGACAGCTGGGGGCGGCGTGGCCCGGTTGGTGCCAATTGCCTGCTGGGCGCCAAGAATCCAGCCGACAATGAGCCCGAAAAGGCTGCCCGCTATAGCGAAGACGATCGATTCAGCTTTCATCGTGATCCGACGCCGGAAGGCCCGTGCGCCCGACTGTTCAGAATATCAGTGTCCGTCTCAACCAGTCCACCAGCCCCGTCGCCAGCTCGGGGTCGGCGCCAAGGAGCGCGGTACCATGCGCACGCGCGCCACTCAGGCGCTGTTCGCGGGCGCCACTGCCGGTCGCGAGCTCTTTCACGGTCCGCAAGGCATAGGGATCGTCGGTCGAGGCGGCCCGCCACACCGGCCGATTGCCGATCTTCCGCATTACCGTGGCGTCGATGCGAACGCCCCGGTAGTCGAGCGACGGCGAAATCAACGCCACGCCTCGCACCGTCGCCACGCCCGCTGCGGCAATCGCCGCGAGATTGGCACCCAGGGAGGCGCCCACCACGGCGAGCGCGTCCGGACGCACGCCTGGACGCGCCGGCAGCCACTGGACCGCCGCCTGCACGTCGCCGACCATCGGCGCAAGCATGGCTCCATTGCCCCCGGAAGAGCCGTGCCCTCTCAGGTCCATCGCAAGTACCGTGATGCCGGCATCCTGTAACCGCTCCGCGGTCGGGGACCACTCGTCCTTCGAACGCCCCATCATGTGAACAAGCACGACGCCCGGCGTAGGAGGGTTGAAGGCTTCGTAGAACTGGCCCGCCAGCGACGTCCCGTCAGTCGAGACGAAGGTGACGTTGCGTCCGGCGGCGATTGCGGTGGCGTCGATCACCATGACGATTGTCGCCGCCACGGCAAAGGCCGTCCCCTTCATGCCGCGGCCTTCATGACGGATCCAAGGCGTGCAGATAGTCGCGCACCGCCTGTCGGAGACCTTCGAACATCGCTCGACTGATGAGCGCGTGCCCAATCGATACTTCATCAAGGTGCGGCAGCGCCCGGAAGGTCGTCAAGTTGCGAAGGTCGAGATCGTGGCCGGCGTTGACCCCGAGACCAAGGTCGTGCGCGGAATTCGACGCGTCGGCATAGCGGCGAAAGCTCGCCTCGGCGGCCGCGGGCCCACGCTCGAAGGCCCGGGCGAAAGGTTCCGTGTAGAGTTCGACCCGGTCGGCGTCGAGGTCGTGCGCCCAGCGAATGACGGCCGGGTCGGCGTCGACAAAGAGGCTGACGCGAACACCCGCCTCCTTCATCGCGGCGATCGTCCCGGCCAGCGACTGACGCGGCGTATCGGCTGGCCAGCCCGCCTGGCTGGTGACCTCACCAGGCATCACGGGCACCAGCGTGCATTGGTCGGGGCGCACATCGAGCACCAGCCGCACGAAATCGGGCCGGGGGTCGCCCTCGATGTTGTATTCCACGCGTCCGCGAAACGGCGCCAGCTCCGCGGCGATCGCCTTGACGTCGTCGACGGTGATATGCCGTGCATCCCGGCGTGGGTGCACGGTGATTCCAGGCGCCCCGGCGTCGAGGCACACGCGGACGGCATCAATCACCGACGGCACATTCCCGCCGCGCGAGTTGCGGATGGTGGCCACCTTGTTGACGTTCACCGACAACTTAGCCAAGGTGAACCTTCACCAAGTCGGCAATCTCATTCGCCCATTGGCGGATCTCGTGATGATTTTTGCCTTCGAGCATGATCCGGAGCAATGGCTCAGTACCGGAATAGCGGATCAACACGCGACCGTGCCCTGCGACCCGCTCTTCAATTTCTCGAATCGCGTCGGCAATCGGCGCGACCTTGGTGTAATCGACGCGTTCGCGCACGCGGACGTTGACCAGGACCTGCGGGTAGGTGACGAGGGCACCGGCAAGGTCGTCGAGCTCGCGGTGGGTCGCCTCCATGATACGGAGCACTTGAAGCGCCGTGCCGATGCCGTCGCCCGTGAACAAATGGTCCGCGAAGATGATGTGCCCGGATTGTTCTCCGCCAAGCGCCGCGCCGCGCTTCTGCATCTGCTCCATCACGTACTTGTCGCCCACCGGCGCTCGGACCAGTTCGATCTTGCGTTCGTTGAGCGCGAGCTCGAGGCCGATGTTGCTCATCACCGTGGCAACGATGGCGTTTCCGCTCAGCCGTCCCTCGCGCTGTAGTTGGTCGCCCGCAATCAGCAGAATCGCATCACCATCGACGGTCTTACCGTGACGGTCCACGAACAGCGCACGGTCGCCGTCCCCGTCGAAAGCGACGCCAAGGCGCGCCGAGGTCGCACGTACTTTGTCACCGAGCGCGTCGAGAAACGTGGAGCCACAGCGGAGGTTAATGTTGCGGCCGTCCGGCTGGTCACCGATTGCGATGACGTCGAACCCGAGCGCGCGGAAGAGCGCCGGCGCGATGGTTGTCGTGGCGCCATTGGCGCAGTCGAGCACGAGGCGGCTCCCAGACAAGGCCCCGGCGCTCGGCAAAATTTTCTGCAGATGCTGCGCGTAATGACGTGGCAGCTCTGGCTCGTATGTCAGCGTCGGTTCGTGCTGCTGCGCGTTCACTGCCCACGACGCATCCGCAATCATCTGCTCGATGCCCGCTTCGACCGCCTCATCGACCTTCTCGCCGCGTCCGGAGAACACCTTGATGCCGTTATCTTCGTAGGGATTGTGGGACGCGGAAATGACGATGCCGGCGTCAAAGCCCTCGCTGCGCGTGAGATATGCCACCGCGGGCGTCGGAATCACACCCACGCCGACCACCGACGCGCCTTCGGACCCGAGGCCGCGAGATAGCTCGCGTTCGATCCACTCGCCGGATTCGCGTGTGTCGCGTCCAATCAGCAGTCGGGGACCTCGCCCCTGGTCCTTGCCCTGGAGCACCCGGACCAGCGCCGCGCCAACGCGCGACACCGTCGCCGGGTCGAGCGGCGGCACGCCCGCCTTACCTCGTATACCGTCGGTGCCGAATAGCTTTGTCATGGTTTCGCCACCCGCACTCGCAACGAGGTTGGGTTAATCCCTTCGACGGCCACGCCCGGCCCCGGCGCGACGCGCACGTCGACTGTATGCTCGCCGACGCCAAGCCCGGCGCCGTCGACATACGCGTCGATGGCCTCGTCGGCCAGCGCCTTCACCCCGTCCTGCGTCCCGCGCACCGACACCACCACGGTCTGGGGTGTCAGCCGTGCGCGCAACCCATTATCCAAGTTCCTCACGTGGACGGGCACCGCCGACAAAGTCCGGCTTGCCGATCCGGAGACGATCTGCACATTTATCTCGGCGGTTTGGGGTGTCCGAAGCCGCACATTCGGATCGGCGACGCCAATCGTCACCACTTCGCGCACGGGACGCGTGAGACCCGCGATCGATACCGGCTCGGTCATCGCTTCGTCCAATCCGCGCAGCGAGCTTTCTGGGCCGATAATCTCAACGGTTGCGGGATTGGAGGTCACCGACGCGACCTCGTAGCCAGGACCAGGTCGCCCCTCGATCGAGGGCCGCACGTGCACGATGCGAACCGCCGAATTCTCAAAGGCCATCGGCAGCGTCGCCGGATTCACCTGCACCACCTCGATGCCGTAGGGCACGTTCACCCCGGCAGACGTCAGATGAAACAAGCGCCGGCCTGGCCTTGCGGTGCGCACATCGATCACCGCCGTCACGTCTCCGGGACCCAGCCGGCCGAGTGTGCCTGACGACCCGCGGAGCCGCACCTCCACGAAGCCGGGCGACTCGCCCACCACCTCGAGGCCCTGCGGCAGGTTCTGGAATTCAACCGGCACGCGCAACGCCCGCTCGACCACGCGGTCGCCGGCGACGACCAGCCAGAGCAGCGCCGCTATCGAGATCGACAGAAACTTCAGCCAGACATTGCGAAGTGGGACCGCCGCCATCAGCTGAGCGACGAATGCACCGTCTGCCGAGCCCGAACCGGCGCCCGGCGCTTCGTCAGCAGGTTGGCGAGCAGGGTCCGCAGGCGGTCGCCCTCGAGGGCGCGCTCGATTTCGCCGTTTAAGATGAGCGAGATCACGCCAGTCTCTTCGGACACGACGATGGCCACTGCGTCGTTTTCTTCCGTGATGCCAATCGCGGCGCGGTGGCGAGAGCCGAGCTCTCGACTGAGCCGCGGATTGACCGTGAGCGGCAGGAAACACGCGGCGGCGGCGACGCGATCGTTCTGCACGATGACCGCACCGTCGTGAAGCGGTGATGTCGGCTGGAAGATACTGACCAGCAAATCGTAGGTCAGGCGGGCATCGAGCGGAATCCCGCTCTCGATGTAGTTGCGCATGCCGATGGAACGCTCGACGACAATCAACGCCCCCGTGCGCTTTGCCGACAAGGTCGTGACCGCCACGACCAGCTCCTCGACAACGTCGTCGTCATTGAGTGGCCGATCAAACCGGCGAAACACCCGAAAAAACGGCGCGCGCCCCAGGTGCACCAACGCCCGCCTGATGTCGGCCTGCATCAACACAATCGCCGCAAACACCACATAGCCGACAATGTTGCGGATCAGCCAATTCAGAGTCTCGAGTTGAAAGCCGCGCGAAATATAAAACATCCCGACGAGCACGGCGATGCCCATCCCCATCTGCACGGCGTGCGTCCCGCGAATCAGCTTGAGCAACTCGTAGACAATGAGCGACACGATCATGATGTCGACCACGTCCCAGAACGTGACGCGTGGCCGCTGCAGCAGCTCGGTCAGCCACGTCATGGCGCACTCGTCGCGTGACGGATGCCGTCGGCGACGCGCACGACCTCGACCATCTCGGGAACCCGGTGGACGCGGACGATGTG
>JACCSI010000659.1 GCA_013813075.1 Acidobacteriota bacterium
GGATGCAGCCGCCGCGTGCCGCCGTTGTTGATAAACGCAATGTACTCCGCCGATCGCGCATCGACGGGCACGTGGCTGATGTCCTGGTTCCACCAGTTTCCGGGCATCAGTAACGGCAGGGGCCCCGGCAAGGCGCCGTTTCGTTCGGCCGCGCCCAGGGTCACTGTGGCCAGTAGCGCGGCGAGGGCGATTCTGGGCAGCACGTTCTGCCTCGTCGCAATTTACCTGCCGCTGGCATTGCCCCGCCAGAGACACGACTTTTCGGCACGAAGCGACAGAATCGTGCGGACGATCTCGATCCTTGCACCTGCGACATCGACCGGCGCTGGTAACATGCTCGCCTTCAGGGGAGGTTTCGATGCGTGGCGTGAACTCGATTGGAATTGTCGGGCTGGCATTGCTCGTGACGGTGGCCTGCGGCAAATCGGCAGAACAGGCGGCCGCTGAAAAGGCGGCCGAGGAAACCAGGGAAGCCGCCGAGGCGATGCAAAAGGCAGCCGAATCGCAGGGCTCAGCGGGTGCCGCGCAAGGCCTGCAGGAGTTCGCCAAAGCCATGGAAGGCATGGCCGGCGCCATGAGCGCGTCCTCCGACGGCAAGAAGGTCGACCCCGTGAGCTTTCAAGATCTGCAGACCGTGCTGCCCGAGGTGTCGGGCTGGCAGCGAGAGCCGCCGACCGGAGAACGCATGACGATGCCGGTGCCGTTTTCGCAGGCTGAAGCCAACTACGTTCTGGGCGACGCGAATGTCGAAGTGAAGATCGTGGACTCGGCGTTCAACCAGATGCTGGTCGCGCCATGGGCGATGTTCCTGACCGCCGGCTACGAAAAACAAACGTCGGACGGCTACGAGAAATCGGTGAACCTCGGCGGCAATCCAGGTTTCGAGCGCTGGGACAGCGGCAACAAGGATGGCGAGTTGAATCTCGTGCTCGCCAAACGGTTTCTGGTCACGATCGAAGGCAGGAACATCAAGGACGCGACGGTGCTGGAAGAGTTCGCGTCGCAAATCGACGCCGGTAAACTGGCGGCACTAAAGTAGGCTCCAGGACTCCCGGCAAGTTCAACCGCTCGGGCTTTGGACTTTGAACTTAGAGACGAAACCCTGCCTTGAGCGGATCGTCGCCGTCGATCAGAAACGTGTGCTCGCCGGTGATCCATGCCGACCCTTGAATCTCCGGAATAATCGCCGGCTTGTCGCCGACCTGCGATCGTCCGGAGATTCGTCCCCTGAACAGGGTGCCGACAATGCTCTCGTGCACGAACGTGCTGTCTTCCGCCAGTACCCCCATCTCGCTGAGGACCGCCATGACCGCGGCGGTGCCGGTGCCACACGGCGATCGATCCACCTCCGCGTCCGCAAAGATGGTGACGTTGCGCAGATGCGCATCCGGATGTTGCGCGGGCGCCGTGAAGATCACTCCGTAGATTCCCTTCAGCCCGTCGTCTTCCGGATGCACGATTTGCCGCAGCCTCTCTACCTCGGCTTTCACTTCCGACCCGACGCGGCGCAGTTGGTGCAGGTTGGCGGCATCGACGGCCAGGCCCGCCGACTCGGCATCAACGATGGCGTAGAACGCGCCGCCAAAAGCAACGTCCACGAGAAGGGTGCGGCCGCCGACTTTGATCGGCAGCCCGGCTTCGAAGACAAACGACGGGACGTTGCGAAACGACACGGACGACACGCGACGCTGGCTGCCTGCGGTCATCAGAGTGGCGGTGGCTTCGATCGGGCCCGCCGGAGAGTCAAGAAGCAGCGTTGGACCGCCCGGCCAGATCAAATCGCGCTCGATGGCGATCGTCGTGACGGCAATGACGCCGTGGCCACACATCGTGCTCCAGCCTTCGTTGTGCATGAAGAGCACGCCGGCGCAGGCCCCCGGCGTGACTGGCTCGGTCAGCAACGCGCCGTACATGTCGGCGTGACCCCGCGGTTCGAGCATGATCGACTGCCGCAGATGGTCGAGATGCTTGTGCGCCCACGCCCTCTTATCGAGCATCGTCTTGCCCTCTGGAGCAGGCACCCCCTCGACGACGAGACGCAATGGTTCGCCGGCCGCGTGCGAGTCAATGGTACGAATGCGATGGATCATTGGCGCAGACTGCAAAGTTATCAGGTTGAGTAGCCAAACCCGGGTTTTAGACGTCCGCTGCTGGTAACTTGATACCAAAAACGTCGTATGCAGTGTTTTTACTCCGACACTTTCGTCCTGCCACTGCCCGAAGGCCATCGCTTCCCGATGGCAAAATACAGCCGCTTGCGCGAAAAGGTGCTGGCGGACGGCGTGGTGTCGGCTGACGAGGTGCGCGAGGCGCCGCAAGCGAGCTGGGACGACTTGCGCCTGGTCCACACCCTGGAATACACGACGGCCGTGGCCGATGGCCGGCTGTCGCGTGAGGCGCAGCGGCGGATCGGGTTTCCATGGTCTCTCCAGATGGTCGAGCGCTCGCGGCGATCTGTCGGCGCGACGATAGCGGCGGCGTCCGTAGCGATCGAAGAGGGGTGTGCCGCGAACCTGGCGGGGGGAACCCACCACGCCTTTGCAGATCGCGGCGAAGGGTACTGCGTCTTCAACGACGTTGCTGTTGGCGCACGGGTGCTGCAGCGCGACCATCGGATTGGGCGGGTCGCTGTCATCGACTGTGACGTGCACCAGGGAAATGGCACCGCCGCGATTTTTGCCGGCGACGCGAGCGTGTTCACGCTGTCGCTTCACGGCGCGCGGAACTACCCCTTCAAGAAAGAGAAGAGCGATCTTGACGTCGAATTCGACGACGGCACCGGCGATGAGCCGTATTTGACCCATCTGGCACATTCAGTCGATGAAGTGCTGGCGCGGCAGGACCCGGAGGTGGTCTTCTATCTTGCCGGCGCCGATCCCTACGAGGGCGACCGTCTGGGCCGACTGAAACTGACAATCGCCGGACTGCAGCAGCGCGACCAGATCGTGCTCGCGCGTTGCCGCGCCGCTGGGGTTCCGGTCGTGGTGACGATGAGCGGCGGCTATGCGCATGACGTGAACGCCATCGTGGCGATTCACGTCAACACAATCCGGGCCGCTGCCGCACTTCAGACGCCGCAAACGCGCTGAGTAAACCAGGCTCCTCACTATGCAACGCTTTCGCCTCTTAACCGAAGATCACGTCAAGTCCCTTCTACCGATGTCCTCGCTGATCGCGGCGATGGAAGCCGCAGTCGCACGCTTCTCCGCGGGGGAGGTGCTGCAGCCCGTCCGCACAGTACTCAGTGTCGGGCCGACCAAGGCGTTCTTTGGGCTGATGCCGGCGTACATCGAACAGCCGGCACGACTCGGCGCCAAGCTCGTCACAGTGTTCAACGATAACCACGCGCGCGGGTTGCCGTCACACCTCGCGACCATTGTGCTGCTCGACCCGGATACCGGGGCGCTGATGGCGCTGATCGACGGCCGTTACATCACGGAGGCGCGCACCGCTGCCGTGTCAGCGGTCTCGGCGCGGCATCTGGCGAAGCCCGAGGCGGCGACGCTGGCCATCATCGGCAGCGGGGTCCAGGCACGGAGTCACCTCGAGGCGTTTGCGGAGGTTCGCACGTTACGCGAGGTGCGCGTGTGGTCGCCTCGCCCGCGCAGTCGCGAGCGCTTCGTCGAGGAGATGAGCGGGCGGGTGGCGGCTCGACTGCGCGATTGCGTCTCCGCTGAGCAGGCGGTCACCGGGGCCGACCTCATCGTCCTTGCCACATCATCTCCGACGCCCGTGATCGAGGACCTGTGGATCGACGCGGGCGCTCATGTCGTCTCTGTTGGCGCCTGCCGTCCCGATCAACGGGAGATGGCGCCGGAACTGGTCAGGCGATCGCGCCTCTTCGTCGATTCGCGGGCGGCCGCCCTGGTTGAGTCGGGCGACGTCGTGATTGGCATCCAGGAACATCGTTTTGACGACCGACACATCGTCGGCGAGCTTGGCGAAGTCGTGCTGGGTCGCGTTGGTGGACGCACGTCGACGGACCAGATCACGGTGTTCAAGTCGCTCGGCATGGCGGTGGAAGATGTCGTCACCGCCGATCTCGTCTTCCGCAAGGCGGTTGAAACCGGCGCGGGGAGCGAACTGACGCTATGAAGGGCCTCCTGGTGGTCGTGCTCTCGTGTTGGTCGTGCGTCACCGCCGAGGCCAACGAACGCTCCCGGCAACTGGCGCTGCAGGCATTTGACGCGGCCTACAATCTCGACCATCGCGAAGCGATCGCGTTTCTCGACCAGGCGGTGCAGGCCGACCCGAACGATGCGGATGCGCATCGCGCCGTCGCGGTCATCGCCTGGCTGCGCATTGGATTTCTGCGCGGCTCGATCACGGTCGACGATTATCTCGGGAGCGTCAGCAAACCCAATATCAACATGTTGCCGCCGCCTGCAGTCGAAGCGCGGCGGTTCCACACGCACATCGCACGTGCATTGGAACTCGCGGAAGCGGAACTGCAGCGCCGCCCCAACGACCCTGACGCGCACTTCCGCGTGGGTGCGATTATCGGCACACAGGCCTCGTACGGGGCCACCGTCGAA
>JACCSI010000680.1 GCA_013813075.1 Acidobacteriota bacterium
GCATGTGGGTGTGGCCGCAGATGACGACCGAGGCGTTTGCAGGTTCAAAAACCGGTAACAAGCGGCTCACGGCCGTGAGCTTGCTGAATATCTCCGTGTCGTTTCGGGGAGTCGCGTGGCAGAACAGGACGTCGCCCAAGCCAGCGATCTCGAGGCGGAGCGTCGACGCCCAGCCCGACAACACGTGTTGATGCCCGACATCAAGTTGCTGCGCGGTCCATCGCACCACCTCGCGCACCTTGTCAGGAAGGGTGGTGTCCTCGATGCCTTCCATCTGTTCGCGAACGACGCGATCGCCATTGCCGTGGATGAACTGCACCGGCAGGTCGAGTTGGAGCAGGCACTCGAGGGTTTCGCGCGGCATCGGACCTGGAAGGACGTCGCCCCCGACCACGACAAGGTCGACATCGGCACGACGAATCTGCGCAAGCACCGCGTTCAGCGCGGGGAGGTTGCCGTGGATGTCGTAGATCGAGGCGACCCGCCCGAACCGCCTATCGCTCAGCATCGAATCATCGTCTTCCACCTGCTCGACAAGGACAGGTTATGCTTCGACGCGCCATCCAGGGGCCAGCAGTCGAACGCCCGCACACGTCGGACCGCCATCGCTGCCGGTGCCCTTCACATGCACTTCGAGCACGGCATCCCCCCGACGTGCTTCATCGATCAGCGTCCAGGTGATATCGGTCAACGGTACTTTCGCGCGTCGTGTCCAGCAGGATTCGACCTGGCCCGCAAGCGTCCCCGAATTGATATACACGAATCGTTCGGCCGGCGGACCCTGCGTGAAGGGTCCGAGGAAATTGGGCGCACCATTCGGCCGACGCCCGACACCTACAGAAAACTCAAACACTATCTGTTCTGCTGTCCTGCTAACTGGCGGCGCGAGGTCCGCTCTGCCACGTTGCAGCTGAAACACCACCCCGGGGGGAGGGCCATCAATCACCACGCGCAAGGCGGCCTCCCGCAGCGGAGCATCGCCGGTCACGGAAAGGTCCTCGCGCTCTCGACAATGACGTCATGCGTAGCAAGCATGCAGTCACGGCGTCGCCCGAGTAGGCATGATAGCCGACGATCGCGATGAAGGTAGGGTTGGGCGCGAGACTGGGGTTCCACGGAGCCGCCATGTACCTTAGTCTGGGAAGTCATGGCGAATCCTCTGCTCCGCGCCCTCGGGTTCTCTGACGCCAAGCGCGCGGTGGACTCCATCGCGCCGCGACGCACGTTCGATGACGTAGTCCTGCCGCCGGCCACTCGCCGAGCGCTCGAACAGGCGCTCGTGCAGGTTACGAGCTTCGATCTCATTTTTCACCAGTGGGGACTGGGCGAACGGCATCGCAACGGTTTGGCGCTCGCGTTCAACTTCGCCGGGCCGTCGGGGACTGGAAAGACAATCTGCGCCGAAGCCGTCGCGCATGCGCTCGGCCGCCGCCTGCTGACCGTGCGTTACGCGGAAGTCGAGTCGATGTGGATGGGGGAGACGCCGAAGAACGTCGCCGCCGTGTTCCGCCTGGCGCGCGAGCAGGATGCGGTGCTGCTGTTTGATGAAGCGGACGCAATCGCGTCACGACGTTCCGCGTCGGTTGAGCATGCATTTCAGCGCGAGACCAACACCGTGGTCAGCGTGCTGTTGCAAGAGCTCGAGGCCTTCAACGGGGTCGTGATTTTCGCGACCAATATGGCCGCCAACTTCGACCCGGCGTTCGAGCGCCGCATTCGCACACACGTGCTCTTCGACATGCCTGGCGTCGTCGAGCGCGAGCAGATCTGGCGCGTGCAGGTGCATCCGACGCGCACCCCTCTGGCCGCAGATGTGGACTTTCACGCCCTCGCCGAGCGCTACGAGGCCAGCGGTGGAGACATACACAACGCAGTGCTGAAGGCCGCGATGATGGCCGCAGGGGAGCCCGGGCCCGACGCGTCCAAATCAATTCATCAACGACATCTGGACGATGGCATGCGCGACGTGCTGGCGGGCAAGCGCGTGATGCACCAAACGCTGGCCAGGCCTGTGGAATCCACGATTACGGCGTTCGATCCCGCCGAGGTGCTGCGCCGTCTCGAATCGCAGCTGCACAACGGCCGGACGCCAGTGTCCATCGCGTTTCTCGCGCTCATCATCGCCATCGTCGCGCTCATCTTGGCCGTTGTCAGGTGATCATCAAGGGCGGCCTCTGATGCTGTGCGCTACCATCTGCGCATGCGCATTGGGTTGGCGGCGCCGCTCCTGATGATGATCGGCTGCCAGTCGATCGGACCGAACAGGTCTGGCGACCCGTTCTGGGA
>JACCSI010000699.1 GCA_013813075.1 Acidobacteriota bacterium
GCACACGAGTGACGCGCCGCTCGCCATCACGCGGCTCGTGAATCTCGGCATCGAGCCGTACAAAGTGGCCGAAAGCCTGGCGCTGATCGTCTCGCAGCGGCTCGTTCGCCGTGTCTGCAGCGACTGCCACGCCGCACCGTCCGGGGGATCGGAAGCCATGGTTGCCGGTCCAGGATGCGAGGCGTGCAACTTCACGGGCTACGTCGGCCGGGTGCCGGTCATCGAAACGCTGATTCCAGACGAAGGCATGCGACGCGCGATCGGGGCAGGCGCCAGCGCCAGCGATATTCGCGGCTTGATGCGCGGCGCGGGATGCCTGACGTTACGCCAGGCGGCGCTGGCTGCTGTGGCGGCGGGCGTGACAACCATGGAAGAGATTAACCGGGTCGTACCCGGTGAAGACCAGGCGACCGTTGACGCCCGGCGCAAAGTACTGGTCGCCGACGACGACCGACTCCAGCGCCGGATCATGCGGTCTGTGCTCGAACGGGAAGGTCTCCATGTCATCGAGGCCGAGCACGGTCAGCAAGCCATCGACCTGGCGCGCGCTGAGCGCCCGGACCTGCTGGTGATCGATCTCCACATGCCCGAAATGAACGGCTTCGACGCCATCCGTCAGCTGCGCCAGGAGCCCGCGCTGCTCTACCTGCCGATCATCGTCGTCACCTCCGAATCCGACCCGCGCGTCGAACAGGAAGTCTTGACGCTCGGGGCGGACGACTATTTGAGCAAGCCGATCGAAGCACCCCTTCTTGCGGCCCGGGTGCGTGCGGTGTTTCGGCGCTCGAATCGAGTCGCCGCATAGCCTGATCGGTGTGGAGAGCTGGCGCCGGGCAGCCGTTCGATGTGGCGCGTCCCTAAGATGTGCTCCGCTCGAGGAGTAGGCGCTGAGCGTTTACCTGGTCAAGCCATTCACCCAAGGCGAATTACGCATGACGCTGACTCCAGTGCCGACTGCCGACGCGCGACCAAGCCCTGAACAGCCGGCGCGCTCCGCTGCTCCCGCTCCTGCACGCCATGTCCGGGCGCTGGTCGCCGAGGACCACATCGTCAACCAAACCGTGGCCCGGCGCATGCTCGAGCACGCCGGGTACGAGATCATGCTGGCCGTCAACGGCGTCGAAGCGGTCGCGTCATTCCGACGCAACGCACCTGATGTCATCCTGATGGATCTGGAGATGCCAGAGATGGGCGGCCTGGAAGCGACACAGACAATTCGGCGGATCGAGGCGGCCAACGGCGGCCACGTCCCGATTATCGCAGTGACGGCGCACGCCATGACCGGCGACCGCGAGAAGTGTCTCAGCTTCGGGATGGACGGTTACGTGTCGAAACCGATCAGGCGCGCCGATCTTCTCGCCGAACTGGAGCGGTGTCTCGGCCGCGGCGACCCGCCGCCGGTCAAGCCTTAGTCGTCGCGTCGGTCAATGATCCGACGCCGTCGAGGCGCTGTCACCGATCGAGTCGAGCTCGAGCCACCGTTCGTAGGCCACGTGCAGCTCGTGACCGATGGCCTCGAGACGGGTGAGCACCGCCCGAATCGCCTCGGCGCCTTCCTTGTAGAAGCTCGGCGCGTGCGACTGCGCCTCCACATTTTTCTGCTCGCGTTCAAGCGCGGCGATGCGTGCCGGCAGCGCCGACAGTTCGCGCTGCTCCTTGAACGACAGCTTCCGTTTACCGGCGGCCGCCGAGGGCGGGGACGGAGGTCGAGCCTCCCCGACTCCGGCCACCCTAGGGTGTTGCGGGCCTGAGGACGGAGGTTGGGGGTCGGACGGGGGTTTGGGCTTCTGACGGAGCCAGTCCTCGTAGCCGCCGACGTATTCGGCAATCTGCCCGCCGCCTTCAAATGCGAAGGTGCTGGTCACGACATTGTCCAGGAACCGCCGGTCGTGACTGACGAGCAGCAACGTGCCGGACCATTCGAGCAGCTGCTCCTCCAGCAGTTCCAACGTCTCCAGATCGAGATCATTGGTTGGCTCGTCCAGTACGAGGAGATTGGCCGGACGCGTGAACAGCCGCGCCAGCAGCAGCCGATTGCGCTCCCCGCCGGACAAGGCTTTCACCGGCGACCGAGCGCGCTCGGGAGAGAACAAAAAATCCTGAAGGTAGCCGAGTACGTGACGGGGCTGACCGTTGACCACGATCGTGTCGTTGCCATCGCCAATGGTGTCAACTACGGTGCGCCCCGGATCCAGTTGCTCGCGCTGCTGGTCGTAATATGCGATCTGGACATTGGCGCCATGCCGCACCTCCCCACTGTCGGCCGTTAACTCTTTCAGCAGCAGCCGAAGCAGCGTCGTCTTCCCCGCGCCGTTGGGTCCGATAAGGCCGACGCGGTCGCCGCGCATGATACGCGTCGAGAAATCACGCACCACTGGGGTCGCCGCGAAACTCTTCGACAAACCGAGCGCCTCGACCACGAGCTTTCCCGATTGATCACCGCGCTCCATCTGTAGGTTGACGGCCCCCATCTGCGAGCGGCGCGCCGCTCGTTCGGCCCGCATCGCCAACAGGGCACGCACCCGTCCTTCATCGCGGGTGCGCCGCGCCTTGATGCCGCGCCGGATCCACACCTCTTCCTCGGCCAGTTTCTTGTCGAACTTCTCGCTGGCGAGGGCCTCGCTGGCCAGCCACTCCCCCTTCTTGCGGACAAAGGTCGCATAGTCGCCCGGCCACGAGGTCAGCTGGCCGCGATCGAGTTCGACGATGCGCGTCGCGACGCGTTCGAGAAACGTCCGGTCGTGGGTGACAAACATCACGGCACCCCGGTATGCGATCAGGAACTCTTCGAGCCAACTGATGGCCTCGATGTCGAGATGATTGGTTGGCTCGTCGAGCAGCAAGACCTCGGGCTGTCCCACCAGCGCGCGTGCGAGCAGCACCCGCCGGCGCCAACCGCCGGACAGCGTGTCAACGATGACCTCGCTGGGAAGATTGAGTCGTGACAGCACCAGCCGGACCCGTTGCTCGCGCTGCCAGTCTTCTTCGTCGGCATGGGACGCCAGTCCATCGTGCACCACGTCGAAGACCGGACGGTCAGCCGAGAGCGGAACGTCCTGCTCGAGACGCGCGACCCTGACGCCCTTCTGGTGCCGCACCGAGCCGCCATCCGCCTGCTGCGTGCCATCGATGACCTTCAAGAGGGTTGATTTGCCCGTTCCGTTACGGCCGATGACAGCGATGCGTTCACCAGCGTCGAGTTGCAGTGACGCGTGATCCAGAAGCGGGAGGTGTCCGTACGCCATCGACACCTCGTCGAGCGCGACGAGCGGCATACCCACATTCTGGCATGCCGCCGAAACGGTGACGGGCGTGCGCGATTCGGCTCGGGCCCGAGGGCTTCATCTACAACCGGTTGACACCAGGTTGCCGCGAAGTGCGGCGGCGCCCCGTTGGAATTCGCGAGTGCAAGCGGACGGGCGCGTTCTGGTCTAATAGAGCGAGTGATCTCGTTTTCCAACGTCAGCAAGCAATACGGCAAACAGATTCTGTTCGTCGACGCCTCTTTCCAGATCAACCCCGGGGAAAAAGTCGGCCTCGTCGGCCCCAATGGCGCCGGCAAGACCACGCTTTTTCGGATGATCGTCGGCGAAGAAGGGCCGGACGAAGGTGACGTCACGGTACCGAAGAAGCTGACCGTCGGCTACTTCCGACAGGACGTCGAGGAAATGAGCGGCCGGTCCGTGCTCGACGAGGCCATTGCCGGCAGCGGCCGGCTCGGGGATCTCCATCACGAGCTCGAAGAACTGCAACACGCGATGTCCGACCCGTTACGCGCCGGCGACATGGACAGGATTCTCGATCGTTTCGGACACGTCCAGGAAGACTACGAGCACCTGGGGGGGTATGCGCTGGAGGGGCAGGCACGCGAGGTCCTGCACGGGCTGGGTTTCGATGACGAACGCATTGACGGCGATGTCGGGGCGTTGTCGGGCGGGTGGAAGATGCGCGTGGCCATGGCGCGGGTGCTGCTGGGCGTGCCCGACGTGCTGCTGATGGACGAACCCACCAATCACCTCGACATCGAGTCCATCATCTGGCTGGAAGCGTTTCTCAAGTCACAGCCGGGAGCGCTCTTCATGACCTCGCACGACCGTGACTTCATGAACCGCATCGTCTCGAAAGTCTGTGAGATTGACGGCGGCGAGGTGACGACCTACTCGGGCAATTACGACTTTTACGAATCCGAACGAACGATTCGGGACACCAATAAGGAGGCGGCCTACGCGCGTCAGCAGGCGATGCTGGCCAAGGAACAGCGCTTCATCGATCGCTTCCAGAAGAATGCTGCCAAGGCCGGGCAGGTGCAGAGCCGGATGAAGGCGCTCGACAAAATCGAAAAGCTCGAGCCGCCCAAGAAACGAAAAGTGGTCCAGTTCGATTTTCGGACACCGCCCCGTTCAGGCGATCAGGTGGCGGTGCTCGAAGGTATCCACAAGGCTTACGGCAAGCGGGTGATCTACGACGGCGTGAACCTCACGATTCGTCGCGGCGAGCGCTGGGCGGTCATGGGCCGCAATGGCGCCGGTAAAACGACGCTCCTGAAGATGATCGCCGGGGCCGTCACCCCGGATTCAGGCGACGTTCGGCTCGGTGCGAGCCTCAAAATGGGCTATTTCGCCCAGCAGTCGCTCGACGTGCTCGATCCGGATCTCACGATCATGGAACAGCTGCAGAAAGACTTTCCCCAGGACGGCATTGGCGCGCTTCGGGCACTGGCAGGGGCCTTTCAGTTTTCTGGCGACGACATCGACAAGAAGATCCGCGCGCTGTCGGGCGGCGAAAAGACCCGTCTCGTGATCGCCCTCATGCTGTTCGATCCGCCAAACTTTCTCGTGCTCGACGAGCCGACCAATCATCTCGATCTCGCGACAAAGGAGATGCTGGTCACGGCGCTCGGGAACTTCGAGGGGACGATGATTTTCGTATCCCACGACCGAAACTTCCTGCGCGGCCTGAGTAACCGCGTCCTGGAGTTGGGCGGCGAGAGCGGCACCGACGCCCAGCCGCACGCCTACCCTGGGTCCTATATCGAATACGTGCAGCGCACGGGGCACGAAGCGCCAGGCGTGCACGCGTAACCCACGCTGCATCGCAAGAGAAAAGAGACTCGGCCTGGCCGGTAACTTTTGCGTCAGTCTCGCGTCAATCTGGCGTCTCCAACCCACGTTTGAGTTTGCGAAACGCTGCCAGCATTTCGGTATAGGAGTAGTTCGCGTTGCGCCCGCTCGGATTGGGTAACACAAAGAGTCTCGTGCCGGCCAGTCGGTCCTGGAACCCCAACGTCACCTTGCGAGTCTTGGCGTCTTTCTCGCCCATTGCCTCGAGCAGCGCGCGCCAGACGGTGACGCCGACCAACGCGACCACCTGCGGCCGATGCTTCGAGATTTTACGCACCAGTGCACGCGCGCCTGCCTTGTATTCTTCCGGGCGAAGGTCGTTGATGCCCGGGGTCGGCCGCGGCACGATGTTGGTAATGCCGTAACCAAATTCCGGCAACCGATCATCATCGACGAAGGTAATGGGATCGGGCACCAATGCGGACTCGTAGAGGAGCTTCCAGAATCGGTTGGACGGACCAGCGAAGTGATGACCGGTCAGCGCGGAACGCACGCCCGGGTTGATGCCGACGAACAGGACCCGTACCCCGGGCGCAATCCGGTCCCGCAATCGCAACGTCGTGTAATCTCTGTCCATGCGCTGGCTCGTCAAGGAAGAACCGACCAACTACAGCTACGACCAATTCGTTGCCGATGGCGCGACGGTGTGGTCGGGGGTCAAGAACCCGCTCGCACAACGACACCTTCGTGCGATGAAAAAAGGCGACCGCGTCTTTTACTACCATACGGGAAAAGAAAAGGCAGTGATTGGCACGGCAACCGTGACCATCGCGGCCTCCCCGGATCCCAACGATGCCACGGGCAAGTTGATGGTGGTAGAGATGGCCCCGGGCAAAAAACTGAAGCGCCCGGTCACGCTGGCCGAAATCAAAGCCGGCGGCCGGTTTCCGGACTTCCCGCTCGTGCGTTTGCCTCGCTTGTCGGTGATGCCGGTGACCGAAGAGCAGTGGGATGCCATTGAGGCGTTGGCACGAGGCTGACGAGGACCTTATCGACACGACGGCCGTCCATGTCCACCACTTCGAACTTTCAGCCGCTATAGTCAAATGCGTCGGTGGTGTGCGGAATGTGTCCCAGGCGAGCCATGATGAAGCCCGCTATCGTGTGGTAAGCGCCGGCCTCATCGTCGGGTAATGCCACGTCGAGCCGGGACAGCACATCCTTCATTGGCGCCGATCCTTCGACCAGGATGAAGGCCGCGAGCGGCCTGGAGATCGTCGCCCCGCCATAGGCGCCGGCGAGGATGCCGACCAGAGTAATGCCGACCTGAACCGTCGAGAGAAACTGCTCTGGCGCGTTCGCGAGATCCAGCGCCAGTCTAGCGCGATGGTTTCCTTCTTCGGCGCGCTGTTGCAGCCGAATCTTGCGGGCGGCGACGACCGAGATTTCCGACAGCGCAAACACCCCGTTGGCCAATACCAGCAACAGGATCTCGAACCAGACCCCGGCCATGCGAAACCATCGTAT
>JACCSI010000700.1 GCA_013813075.1 Acidobacteriota bacterium
GTACCAGATATAGAGCGCGCCGGCAAGCAGGCCTGCGACGACGGCCGATCCCATAATCAGGCCGGTCAGCCCAAAGGCGGCGATCGACACCTGGATCATGTCGATAGGCGCCGTCGGCTCCCGGACGATCTCGATGATCCTGACGGTCTGGCCGGGGGTGACGTTCTGAATCACGGCCAGTTCTTGCCCGCGGAGCGGGCGACTTCAACCAGCGTGCGGACCATCACACCAGTTGCGCCTTTGACCGTCCACGCGCGTGCGTCCTCCGCCCACGCGGTGCCGGCAATGTCCAGGTGTGCCCACGGGGTCGTCCCGACAAATTCTTTAAGGAACATCGCGGCCGTGATCGCGCCGGCGGCGCGACCGGGGCTGTTGAGCAGATCCGCGATTTCGCTCTTGAGCGCCTCGCGGTAGTCGTCAAACAGCGGCATCGGCCACACTTTCTCACCGCTGCGACGCGCCGCTGCCTCGACAATCTCGCCCCATCCCTCCGTGCCGAAGAGACCCGTGGTCGTTTTACCGAGTGCAACGACCACCGCGCCAGTCAGTGTCGCGACATCGATCAGGTGCGTCGCGCCAAGTTCTTTCGCGTACCACAGCCCGTCGCCCAGAATGAGACGGCCCTCGGCATCGGTATTGTTGATTTCGACGGTGATGCCCGATGCACTCTGGTGGACGTCGCCGGGTTTGGTCGCGCGGCCGCCCGGCATGTTTTCTGTGGCTGGCACAATAGCGATGACGCGAATCGGCAGCCGCTCGAGCGCGATCGCCCGCAACGCCGCGATCACCGTCGCACCGCCAGCCATGTCGTCCTTCATCCGCTCCATGCCGTCCGCCGGCTTGATCGAGATGCCACCGGTGTCGAAGGTCACGCCCTTTCCGACCAGGCCGAGGACGGGCGTGGCCGGTGCGCCAACCGGTTCGTAGCGCGCCACCAGCATGCGTGGTGGTTCGGTACTCCCGCGGGCCACACCCAGGAGCAGTCCCATGCCGAGTTCTTCCATCCGATGCTCGTCGAGCGTCTCGACGGTGACGCCCGGGACCGAGACCAACGCTTCGCCCCGGCTCACGAATTCGCGCGGCGTCAGCCGGTTGCCAGGCTCGTTGATCAGGAGGCGCGCAGCATTGATCGCTTCGCCCAGACGCTGCCCCCGCTCTACCGCGGTCGCGATATCGTGCCCAGTGACGATCTCAATGGCGGAGACAAAAAACCGGCCGTCGTGCTTGCTCTTGTAATGGCCGTTGTCGTAGTTGGCCAGCGTCGCGCCCTCAGCCAGGGCCTCGATATGCGGCTCAGACCATGCATCGGACAGTAGCACGGCGATGCGTTGTTGTTTCTGCGAGCGCGAGGCAAGGCCCACACACGCCCCGATGCGCCGTGCGCGTTCGGCGTCGAACTCTCGCTCGGGGCCCGCGCCGACCAGGAGCAGACGAGAGGTGCGCCAGCCTGACGGGTGCGCCGCCCACATCTCATAGGCTTTGCCGTTGAACTCCGCACGGTCAAAGGCCGCGCCCATTTCGCCGTTGGTCGCTTGGTTCACCCAGTCCACTTGCTCGCGCTGTCCCTGGAATACGGGGACGGCAATCAGCCCGGCCTCAATCGCTGGCGCGTCCGAGCGGCTGGTCGTGAACTGGGGAGTCTCGTAGGCCGGCTGCATCTCTGCTTTGATCAGGCTAAAGGGGCCCGCCGACCACCGCGGCACGCGGAGGGCTGCGAAGAGAGCTCAGTGTAGCAGGTTCGCGGTCGACTGCTCAGCTGGTGAGCACGGCCACGCCGGGATGTGCAATCGGCGGCACGGGAGGGGGTACGGTGGACCAGCGCCCAAACCCGGTCATCATCGCCGCGCCCAGTCCCATCGTCCAGATCACGAATTCCAGTACCACTCCAGCCATCAACAGCCATAAGGCCGCGAAGCGCAGCGGCTCCGATGCCACGCCGATCATGCGCGACAGCATCGTCGGGGCGAGGATGAGCAGCAGCCCGATGGAGGTGGCCAGCAGCGCGCTATGGGCACGCCAGCCAAGCCGATCTTCCGCCCATTCGCCAATCCGGCACGCCAGCGCCGTAAATCCGAGCAAAAGCGCCACAAAGCACGCGAGGAATGCCAGGGGGACGAGCACCGCAACGAGCGGGATGCCGATGATCGTCACAATGAGCCCCACGCTCCCGATGATGACCGCCGGCACAAAGAGCAGCTCGGTGATGAGCCCCAATGCAAAGGCCCGACCGGGCTGGGCCGCGGCGGCGCGTCCGACGCGAGCCACCGGCGCACGCGCCACCAGGATGACCAGGGCCATCAGCAACCCAAGCAAGGCGACACGGACAACCGTGCCCATGAGACTGAGCCATCGGCCGAAATCGCCGAAATCCACCACCGGCAGATGCAGGCCGCCAATGACCCACGTACTCCAGTCGCCAAAGCTGATGTCGCTGACACTGCCGCGTACACGAGCATTTGGGTCACGGGTGAGGCGGCCGCCGACGAGCACGACATCGCCCCGGACGTCAGCGCGCGGACCAAGTTCGAGATTGCCACCGACCACCACCAAACCATCGCGGACGCGGCCGTCAACACGAAGTGAGCCACCGATGACGACCACGGCGTCACTGACCTCTTCGTCGCTGGCGACCTGAATGCTGCGACCGACGGCCACCCGGGAGCCGGTCGTCCGATAGACCCGAGGCGTTTCGTTTTCCACCGGCGCAGGGGCGGTACTGTTCTGGGCGTGCGTGTCCGCCGCCGCCGCGAACAGGAGCAGTGTCACCGCAGCGGCCCTTACAAGGGAACGCTGGAATCTCGAGCGCACCTGTCTCATCCTTGCCCCTCACCAAAACGGACGAGTGGCACCGACATGAAGTTCCCGTTGTTCCAGCCCCACGCAGTCAGATCCGGCGGCTCCACGGCAAGCCCGATGATGACGAACAGGAACTCTCCGAAGGCCTCGGCGGCGTCTGTGGGTGATGGAATCGCGGCTGACCGCGGGTGCGAATGATACGCGCCGATGACGTCGAGAGACCTGAGGCGGGCGGCCCGTACGGCGGCCAGGTGATCGCGCGGATCGACCTTGTACCGCCGCGTCGGGTCCTCGGCGATATTGCGTGCGGGCACGCTGTGGACGACGTGGTGGCCATCACCGAGCAGGAGGCCACAACACTCGCGTGGAGCCTCCTGGCGCGCGTGCGACACCATCGCCGCGGCGACACCGTTCGTGAGTGCGGCGCAGTGCCCGGTCATCCGTGAACTCGATTCAGACCTCGATCACCATGGCAATGCCCATGCCCCCACCAATACAGAGGGCCGCGACGCCGCGGCCACCGCCGC
>JACCSI010000736.1 GCA_013813075.1 Acidobacteriota bacterium
TCACACCAGCATCCGGAACGGAACGAACGACGCGTCAATCTCGACATGAACCCCGCGATCAGCCTGGAATAAATGCGAGTTCTGCTGGTGCCGGCTCATGCCCTTAGTGATAATGGCCGTGCTCCGGGGACCACACCTGTCCAGGACCCGCGATCGACGAGCTCTCCTCGTTGAAGCCGACCACGGCGGCGTAAAGACCACCGGCCAGCACCGCGACAACCAGCGCCGCGAGCACGATACCGTTACGATTGCTCCGCTGCTTGAGGCCGCAACACTTCTTGAATTTCTTCTTGCTGCCGCACGTGCACACGTCGTTACGACCCGGTTTATTCACCATGTTCGCGTATCTTACTCCTCTGCAAATCCGTCGAGCTGGTGCCGGTCTTATTGAGCCGATCTTCGACTGTGCCTTCGTGTTTTGGACGTGCAGTCTGTGAGTGCTTATTGCGCTCGCAGCGCCACCATGGGGTCCACCAGGCTGGCACGCCGGGCCGGCACCCAGCAGGCTGCGGTCGCCACCACCAGAAGCAGCAACGGCACCCCGGCAAACACGACCGGGTCGAGGGTGCCACGAAGAAACTGCGTGTAACCGTAGGCGATGAGTGCCCACCCGACGAGCGCGCCGGCCAGCACAACGCGCAGGCTCTCCCCAATGACCTGACGCCGCACGCCTGCCGCGGTCGCGCCCAGAGCGATGCGCACGCCGATCTCCGAGGTCCGGTGCGCCACGCTGTAGGCAACGACGGCGTAGATGCCCATCGCGGCCAATACCAGGATCATCGGACCCAGCACGAGGAACATTTGCGCCGGAATTTTACGCAGCGCGAGATTCATCTCCACATGCTGGGTCAGTGTCCGCACGTTGTAGATGGGCAGCGCGCTGTCCACCTCGCGGACCGCATGACGCAGCGACGGCGCCAACATAGTTTCGTCGCCTAATTTCGTGCGCAGGTGCATTTCGCCGAACCGAGACGGGCGATCGCGGTATGACAGGTATATGACGGGGGTGGGCGGTTCGCCGAACGATTCGTTCAGAGATGTCCGCACCACTCCGGCGACACGGTAGTCGGTCTCGCCGATCGCAATCCAACGGCCCAGCGCGTCGCCGCCCTCGAGATAGCGCTGCACGAAGGCGTCGTTCACGACAGCCTGTGGCGGTAATGTCGTGTCGCTGAGTTCGGCGAAGTCGGTGCCTGCCAAAAGCGGGATGCCCATCGCGGTGAAGTAGCCCGGAGTCACCGTGTTCGAGAGCGATCGATCCAGCGTGCCATCGGTGTTGGCGCGCCCTTCGAGCGAAAACGATCGTGCCGGCAGGCCGTGGATGTCCAGTGGTATCGAGGTGGCAAGGGCGGCAGCTTCCACGTTGGGGAGGGTGCGAAGACGTGTCAGCAACCGTTCGGCAAACATCTTTGACTCGGCGCCGTCCATGCCGCGTCCGGTCAGGTCGTAGGCCGCGAGCAGCACACCTCGCGGTTGGAAACCCGGGTCCGCGTCCTGCGTCTGTTGAAAGCTTTGGAAGAACAACCCCGCCGCGATCAGCACGACCAGCGCCAGCGCGACTTGCGCGCCCATCAAGACGTGACGAATGCCGCCCGACGGCGCCATCGCCGACCCAGCGCGGAGCACCGAATGCGGTGCCACGCGTGCAAGCTGAACCGCCGGCGCCAGGCCAAATAGCACCGCACAGATCGTCCCCAGCAGAATCGCGAACAGGAGCCCCACCTCGTTGACGCTGGTTTGAAACCGCACCGGGAACTGGGTCGACATGATGGGCACCGCCCGCAGGGCGTTACTGCCCCACAGCGCAATCAGCACGCCGACCACGGATCCCGCGATGCCAAGCACCAGGTTCTCGACGAGCAGCAGGCGCGCAATGCGCCACGACCCGGCGCCGACCGCAAGCCGCACACCCATTTCGCGCGTGCGGCCCGTGGCACGAGCCAGCACCAGGTTGGCAGTGTTGCCACACACCGCCAGCAGCAGCACCACCATTACGCCTTGCAGCACGCCCAGTCCCTGCAGCAGCAGGCCCTGCGGTCCCCGAGAGGCGCGCCAGAACGGCAGCACGTCGGCCGTCATCGTCGCGTTGCTCTCGGGGTAGTCAACGGCTAATTGGCGCATGGCGGCAGCGGCCTGGC
>JACCSI010000078.1 GCA_013813075.1 Acidobacteriota bacterium
TCATTACGGCGGGTTGTCTCCAGATGGTAGCATTCCTGCTAACTCTCAGCAATAAAAGGGGTAGACAACTCTCGGCGGGCGTCCATATACTCCGTTAGCTTCAGACCCGAAGCCCTCATCTTCCCCGGGTTTCATAAGCAACCCTCAAGCAGACTCTTTGCGATTCGCAGAGGGGCGTCTGCAAAAGAGGGAGAGGATATTCAGCGATGTGGAAGCGTGACGAGTCGGTCAAACCGACCACCCCTCCGGCACCGGCGACGGCACCGTCTGCACCGTCGGCGTCTCCTGTAACGGCACCCGCGCCAGCCGCGCAGGCGACCCAGTTTTCTAACGACGTGCGAGCCCAGATAGAGAGGGACATGGTGAATATTGGCAAGTCGGTTGTCATCAAAGGCGAGTTGAGCGGCAGCGAGGATTTGACAATCGAAGGTCACGTCGAAGGCCGCATCGAGCTGAGCGACAACGTGCTCACGATCGGCCCGAACGGCAAAATCCGCGCCGAGGTGTTCGCCAAGGCCGTCATCGTGCTGGGTGAAGTCAGCGGTAACGTCACGGCCTCCGAAAAAGTGGACATCCGGGATAACGGCTCCGTCGACGGCGACATCATTTCGCCGCGGGTTGCGATTGCCGAGGGGGCACATTTCCGTGGCAGTGTCGATATGCAGCGTGCCGGCATCAAGCCCCCAGCCGCTACTACCGGGGTGACGCCGCCGAAGCCAGCCCAGAACACCCCGGCGCCGGTGCCGCCGCCCCACGCGCAGGGCAGTGGTCAAAAAGTTGGCGCGTAGACACGAATGTCTGGTGCCAGCCGGTCATTGACCGATTTTTTTTCGATCTTCGGGGGCAAGCGAGCCCCCGGAGTCGAGAATGCGCATGGGGATGCGCACGCGTCCTCGCACGAGCCCGCGTATCCCACCAAAGCCCTCGCAAAATTTCTCAAACTCTTACGGTCGCGTGACAATCCGGCACTGCTTGACCTCGGACCGGTAGTCGGTTCCAACGTGACGTTCTTCGGCGAGAGCCTTGGCTGTCGCATCCGCGTCGAGGACATCGCCGCCGATATCGACCGCCACGTCAAAGCCGGCACGCTGCCCGATCTTCCCAAATTTTTGCAGGGGCGTTTTCCGCAGGACGCCGATAGCGTCGACGGCATTCTGTGCTGGGACGTGTTTGATTTTCTCGACCGCCCCGCCGCGCAGGCGCTGGCCGCGTCGTTGGCGCGGCTCCTGCGTCCCGACGGCGCGCTGCTCGGGTTCTTCAGCACGGCTGAAGGTCGGTCGCTGGTGTATACGAAGTACATCGTTGTCGACGATGCGAGTTTGCGCTATCGCACCTATCCTGCGACCAGGCCGCGCCAGAGAAGCCTGCTGAACCGCGATATCATCAAGATGTTCGACAGCCTCCGGGTGGCCGATTCGTTCCTGATGAAAAACAACGTGCGCGAAATACTGTTCCGCAAGCCCGCGTACCTCACCGCAAAATAGGGCGGCATGGCCGTCTTGCCGTTGCCTTCTCTACCTTCACGTCCCTCCCCGTATGGCGTTCGATCGAGTTGCACACGCCGCCCCGCTCAGCGGCTGTCTCGCTCGGGCGTCCTGTCCCGGCCCGGATATAATCCTCGGTTGCCATGATGAATTTTGATTTAACGAACGAACAGCGCCTGCTCGAGCAAAGCATTCGCGAATGGGGCGCGCGTGAAGTGACCCCAAAAATTCGTGATCTCGATCGCGAACATCGTTTCGACAAGGAGTTGATTCTCGGCGGCATGAAGTCGTTGGGGCTGCTTGGCGTCTCGGTGCCGCAGCAGTACGGCGGCGCCGGTATGGATTACCTGGCGCTCGGCCTCGCCAGCGAAGAGCTTGAATATGTCGATACGTCTCTACGCGTCATCATGTCGGTGCACGCGGGACTGAACTGTTTATCGATTCTGACGTGGGGCACCGAAGAGCAGAAACAGAAGTACCTGATCCCGCAGGCGCAGGGTGACAAGCTCGCCACCTACGGACTCACCGAACCATCGGCCGGCAGCGACGCGCGCGGAATCCAGACCACGGCCGTCAAGCACGGCGATCGCTGGGTGCTCAACGGCGAGAAGATGTGGATCTCGCTCGCCGATGTCGCGGACAACTTCATGGTGTTTGCCTGGTCCGACGCGGACAAGAAGAAGGCGCGCGACGTGTCAGGCATCAGCTGCTTCCTGGTCGAGCGCGGGTTCAAAGGATTCTCCAGCGGGACCTTGAAAGAAAAATGGGGAATTCTCGCTGGGAACACCGGCTACTTCAAGATGGACGACATGGAAGTGCCGGCCGAAAACCTGCTGGGGCGGGCCGGCGAAGGCTTTAAAATCGCGATGTTTGCGCTCGACCAGGGCCGCTACACGGTGGCGGCCGGTGCCACGGGGTTAATTCGCGCCTGCCGCGATGCGAGCGCGAAATACGCGCTGGAGCGCAAAACCTTCGGGCAACGGATTGGCGAACATCAGCTCGTCAAGGAAATGATCGCCCGCATGGAAGCCGACTAT
>JACCSI010000080.1 GCA_013813075.1 Acidobacteriota bacterium
GTACTTGACCGGGTCCGCCGGGTCCAGTGCCCGCAGTGACGCCGTAATTTCCGCCGCCATGCGCCACCCCGGACTGGTGTAACGCGTCAGTCGCAGGCACCGACCGAGGCGAATGACGTGAGTGTCAAGCGGGACGATCAACTGTGCCGGCCGAATCGTTGACCAGACGCCGAGATCGACGGCGTCTCGCCGCACCATCCAGCGCAGAAACAGATTCAGACGCTTGCAGGCCCCGCCTTTGGTTGGCCGAGAAAAAAAATACGCAACGCCAGGCTTCGGTGCTGCCCGGCCGTACACCGCTTTCCGATCCAGCGCACACGCGCGCCCCGAAAACGCATCAAGCGCGTGCTCAACCGTTTCTGCGCGCGGATCGGCTCCGTCCGAAAAAAAGTTCTCGATCGATCCGTGTGACTCGAGCATCTGCCGCAACAGCCAGACGAGCGCCGCGAGATCAATGCCCTTGGTCCAGCGATGAACCAGATGATCGAGCGATCGCCGGTCGCGTACTGGTTCGAATGCCCGCACGAATGCCGCGGGCGACGGGCCCATCACCTGCAGCAGGCCTTCCACAGAATTGAGTACGCTCTGCACGCGACCGAATGCCAGGGCGGATGCGCAGAACCCGACCACTTCCTGATCGGCTGGGCGTGTGAAATGCCGAACCAGCTGGATCGGATCGGTCACCGACACGGCATTGTTGAACTGCTCGTACTGCTCGTCGAGCCTGTCCTTGAGCGTCACGGACGCGGCACAGGCAATGCCCGATCGAGTCCGGTGACGGCATCGAGAATCGTCGTCGCCGCCTGCAGGACAAACGTCGCGTTGACCTTCTCCGCCGTGTCCGTTGGTTTGTGGTAATCGGGGTGGTCCTCGACGCCGAAATAGATGAACGGAATACCGGCCGAGTGGAAAGCACCGTGGTCGGACTGCGTGGTCCAGTCTTCTTGACCCCCTCCGCTGTCGTGTCCGAACAGAAGCTTGATAGGCGCCCGCCCCGCCGCTGGCGCCAGGGCCGACTTCAGCGCCGGTCGATGATGGGTACCGGCGGTGTACAACTCGCCCTTGTCGCCGCGCGCGACCATGTCCATGTTGATGTTGATGGCGAGCCGATTCTTCGCGATCGGCGGCGCCGCGACAAACGCGCGGGCGCCCTGCAGGCCCTGCTCCTCTGCGTCAAAAGCGACGAAGACGGCGTCGTGGGTCCACGGCGACTGGCGGCACTGCCGCGCCAAGGCCAATAACACCGCGACGCCAGATGCGTTGTCGTCGGCACCGTGGTAGGTCGCACCGTCGCGCACGCCCAAATGGTCGTAGTGTGCCGTGATAATCATGGCGCCGTCGTCCTTCGCACCGGTGCCTCGGCACACGCCACCGAGGTTGACGCCGTCGTAATTGGTGCCGTCGCGTTCGAAGGTGAACGGCATGCGGTAGGCGTCCCCGAGCGGTGTCAGTCCAGCGCTCCGCAACTGGTCGATGATCCACTCGCGCGCCTTGGCGTTGCCGGGCGTCCCCGTCCGGCGCCCCTCCATCGCTGGCGCCGCAAGTGTCTGGATCGCCGTCATCAGCTCCTGTGCCGTGAAGTGCACCGTGACCGGTGCTTGCGCCGAAAGCGGGACAAGCGCCGCGGGACTGAAGCCGCGTGCCGCGGAGATGGCCATCGCTGCGGCGGCAAAGACGACGATGAATCGGCGAGGCGTCATTGAGGTATTTTGCCCTTTGTCTCGTACATGCGCTGATCGGCAATCTGCAGAGCCGCATCCGGGTCGCCACCAGGCTCGAGCTCCGCGGTGCCAACCGAGAAGGTGAACGGCGGCACCTGACCATCGGCCCCGTCCACACGCGAGCGCAGGCGTTCGACTCGCTCCTCGGCGCTGACCCTGTCCAACCCAGGTGCTACGACAAGAAACTCATCACCGCCAAACCGCATCACGCCATCGTCAGGGCGGAAGGAATCGCGCAACGCGGCCGCAAACTGTTGCAGGCAGGCATCGCCGACGTGGTGGCCGTGCAGATCATTGATGCGCTTGAAGGCATCGATGTCGAAGAACAACACTGTCGCGCCCACCGGCTGGGCGTCTCGCAGCAGTTGTGGCAAGCCACGCCGGTTATCCAGGCCGGTGAGCGGGTCACGATCGACGAGTCGCCGCAGGTCCGATTGCGCCGCCAGCAATCGCTCGTTGTTCTGTCGCAGCTCGGTCTGGGTGCGCCCCGCCACGCCGACGACGCAGCCGAGCGCGATCAGCCATTCCGCGCCGGTGTCGACGGATGACGCGGCGGAAAGAAAGGCGCCGGCCGTGTCTCCCCAATCGCGCGGAAGACGCGCGATCAACTGCGACAGGTACGCCGCCGTTTCGGCGAATGCCAGAACCGCCCTCAGGGCAAAACCAGCGGTCAAGAACGCCACTCCGCGATCCCGCTCGCGAACCAGCATGACCGCACCGACCGTCAGCAGGACGGCAATAATCAAGTGCTGGATGACCCCGACCAGTGGAAGGGACGGCAGCACCAGACCGACCACGGCCAGGAGGGCAAACGCGCCCGCGAGCATCCGCGGGGAAAACAGCGTGGCGCCCGGACGCACCAGGGCCCAGGCGCCTTGCAGCAGGAGCATCACGAACAGGGTCTTGGTGGCGAGATAGCCGGCGCGCACCAACTGCAGCCACGCGCTTGGGTGGTCCGGCGCCCAGGACCAGAATGCAAGCGTCACGGTGAGGGCCGCGAGATTGGCCAGCCACGCCCGTACCCACCAGCGCAGTTCCGCGCGGGGGTCCGCACGCGAGAGTGCGACGAAGAGTACTGCGATCATGACCGCCGAGCTGAGTTGAACGGCGGTGCTCCATCGCCAGAGTAGGAGTTCCATGGCTAGAACGTCGTCATCGGAGTTCCCGACGCACACAACGGACAGATGTCGGCCGGGTGATTCGCCGGCGCCAGATACTCGACGAGCGCGACGTTCGGGGCGTCGAGCGTCATCGTCGCCTCCATGCGGTCGACGATTTCGACACTGCCGATGACCGATCCTCCGGCCGCTTCAATCAACGTTGCGCACTGGGCAAAAGTCTGCCCGGTGTTGCGCACGTCGTCGGCAAGCAGGACGCGGCGGCCATGGATCAGGCGGCGATAAAACGGGCTGAGCGTCGGGTACCCGGCCTCGTCGGAGCCAAACGGCGCAAACGAGTACGGAGGGCGCGTCAGCGGCCGGCGGCCGTCGAGCAGACCGGCCAGGGTGTGCGCGAGCAGCGCGCCGCCAATGACCGGCCCCGCAACAATTTCGGTCTCCGCGATGATTGCCGCCGGCATGATGTCAATGAGATCCTGTGCCACACGCCAGATCGTCGATGGGTATCGAAAGAGCTGATGCGCGTTCAGATAGAGCGCGCCATGAAATCCGTTGTCGTCGTCGAAGTGGCCATCCATCACCACTTCGAAGCGCCGCAAATCGTCGAGCGCGCGAGCGCGAATCTCGTCTCGGCGTGTGTGCATCAGCGTATGTCCAGCGCGGCATCCGGGTTGGTA
>JACCSI010000671.1 GCA_013813075.1 Acidobacteriota bacterium
GTGATGTCCTGGCCTTCGACCAGCACGCGCCCCGCGTCGGGTGTCATCAACCCGATAATGTGCTTGAGCATGACGCTCTTGCCGGTGCCGCTGCGTCCCAGGATGCAGAAACCCCGGCCCGCCGAGATGGCGAGGCTGACGTCATCCAGCACGCGACGGCCATCAAACGCCTTGGTCACCTCGCGCAGTTCGATAGCCGGAGGAGTCTCAGCGGTCATCTGTCAGGCCGGATAGAAAAAGAAGATGATGCGGACGAGGATCACATTGGCAACGATGAGGAGAATCGACGCCGTGACAACGCTGCGGGTTGAGGCCTGTCCCACGCCTTCCGTCCCGCGCGAGGTGTTAATCCCCAGATACGAGGCGACGACGGCAATGATGAAGCCGAAGACCGCGGTCTTGAGCGTCGACGGAATGAAATCGGAAAACTCGATGAGCGAGAACGCCTGCGCAAAGTAGGCGCCAAACGGCACTCCGGTGATCGACCTCTCGGCGGCAAATCCCCCCAGCATGCCGGTGAAATTCATCAACGACGTGAGCAGCGGCAGGGCAATCACGCAGGCGACGACGCGCGTGACCACCAGATATTTGAAGGAGTCGACGGCGGAGGCTTCGAGTGCGTCAATCTGTTCGGTGACCTTCATCGCGCCGAGCTCGGCGCCGATGCCCGCGCCAATCCTGCCGGCGAGCAGCAGGGCCGCGGTTAGTGGACCGGTCTCGCGAACCAGCGCGATGGCGAGGCCCGCAGGAATCAACGCCTCGGCCCCGAAGCGCGCGAGCGAGGCGCGGGTGTGCATCGACAGCACGACGCCGATGGCGAAGCCGCTCACCGCAATCAGCGGCACGGATTTGCAGCCAAGTTCGAAGAGCTGTCGCAGCGTTTCGCGAAACTCAAAGGGAGGGCGCAACGCCTCTCGGATCGCGCGTCCGGCAAAAAGCGCGGTCGTGCCGGCGGTCGCTAAAAGGGGCAGCATCCAGGAGGACATCGTTGTGGAGCTCCCTTCAGAAGACTTTATAGGCGAGGCCGATGTTGAAGACGGCCGTGTCGGCGCGAAGGGGGTGCCTCGTGAACCGGCCGCTCTCGAGAAAAATGGCCTGGGGACGCGTGACGAGGTAACCTGCAAACACGTTGAACGCTGCGCGGCTGTTGAGGTCGAACCAGAGCGACACACCCGGCCGTACGGCGAGGCTGTTGTCGACCTCGACCGCCAGGCCTTCTCGCGACACTAATTCCTCGAGGGCGAAGCTGTTGAAGGCCATGCCTCCCACCATCGACAGGCTCATGGCCCATCGCGCCTGGTCAGTGATGGTGTAACTGGCGCCGCCCATGACCGGGCGGATCGTCATGCGACCCTGCGCCTCGGGTGACGCGCCTGTCGACAGATCGGCATCGAACCAACCGAATCCAAGGGTGAGGCCGAGACCGCGGCCGGTCCCCAGACGAAACAGCGGCCCGACGGTCGTGCCGGACACCAGGCCATTGGCGGGCCGCCGTGCATTCACCGAGGCGCCAATGGCGAACCGCCGACGGCGGCTGGCGCTCACCTCTCGCTCGGCACCGGTCGGTGCCGGCGGGTCCCGTGTTGCGGCGTTCCCGGCGACCGTTTCCGAGGGTGCCCGAACGACAAGTTCGGACCGGACTTCGGCGACCCCTGGCAGGGCGCGTACCAGGTCGATGGCGCGTGCCACCTCCGCGGTGGACGTCACCAGGCCAGAGAGAGTCACCACTGAGCGCGTGACGCGCACCTCAATGGGTCGCGGGCCCAGCTGCGCATCGTTGACCAACGCGGTTTTGATCCGGACGCCGAGCTGTGCGTCCTCGATGACTCCCGGCTGAATCTGAATCGGCCGATCGCAACCGACCGTCGTGGCCGCGATCACGGCCAGCACGATGCACGCGCCGCCAGAAGCTTTCGTAGGATTCAACCATCGGTACACCCGGGTCATCAACAACTCCTCGCTCTCCGAGAATACCTTGTCTCTGCGCGTGCGCGGCCAACTCACGCGGTGCGATTGCGGAAAGCCGTGCTGGTGAGGTTGATTGGCGCTGCGAGCGTGAAGGGCGTAGCTGGTCACACTGCCATGTGCCCCGGCGCTTGACGTATTGTTCGGCGGCGCGGATGATGGCGCCTGACACACGCGGAGGTTCACGTGAATGCAGCGTCACGTTCCTGGCGATGGCCCGCGGCCATGTGTTTTACGCTGGCCACAGTAGCCACGGTGGTACCGCGAGGCGCGTCGCCCGAGCAGGCATCGATATTACGCCCGCCCGACGGCGCGTCGGACGCGCTGTCCGCCCTCGCTGCGGGCCTGCCCGAACCGGGTGACACCGCAACGCACCTGGGATGGCTGCGGCTGTCGATTCCACGCGCGAAATCATCAGTGCCTCAGGCTGCGGTGGCGGGCTTGGAAGGTCTGGTCGAGGCGCTCCGCGCTGCTCAACGGCTGCCATCCGAACAGCAGGAGTTTCTGACAACTTTGATCCGCGAAGACGTCCGCCTGAAGGCGACCTATTGCCGCTCGCACCCGGACGGCATGGCGGCCCTCATCCCTTTGACCGTTCGTACCTGGGCGAAGAATGGCGTGTCGGTCGCCGAGGCGAAGCAGTGGAATGTGGTCTACGTCAGCGCACCGCTGGCGAGCCTGGGCGGCCGCAACGGTGATCCGTTCCCGCAGTTCAGCTCGCCGACCTCGATGCGTCTGCCGCCGGGTCGCTACGTGATCTGGGCTCAGGACCCGGATGAGGGCACACGACGCGGCCCTGCGAAAACGGTGACGCTCGGCGATGGCTCGCTGCCGATCGATGCTACGGTGACCGCCGACCTGCTGGTGCCCGCCAAGTGACCGCGCTGCGCCTGGGAGACGTCGGGAAACGGTGGCAGGCCATTACCGCGGTCGGCGCCACGGTCGCAGCGATCACGACGGCGGTCTTCCGTCCCCCTCCCGTCGGTGAATCCGGAGCGTTCCTCGCGTTGGGCGGACTGATGGCCGCGGTGGTGTCGGGTCTTGTGTATACCGCCATGACCCGCTGGACACTGCCCCGCCATGCGGGCTGGTGGGCGCTTGCCGCAACGGCAAGTCTGGTCGGCGCTGTGGTCTCCTTTCACATTTACGGCTCACTGTGGGACGCGCGGGTTGCCACCTACCAGAATGAGCCATACATCGTCGGCGACGCGTTCACCGAGCACGGAGCCGCGTATGCGAAACAACGGGGCACCACCAACCCCGACGAGCTCTTGTTCGATGCCGCCGGAGTGCCCGACCGCATCTGGACCGAGGAGAGCATTCAACGCGTGAAATCGAACATGCGAGTCGCCTATTACGCAAGCTTTCCGCTCATCGCGATTGCCGTGCTCGCGACGGTGCAGGCCGTGCATTGCGCCACGCGCCGGCCGAAACGGCGCAGTCGGAAGAAACCCTCTGCCGCACCAGGCGATGTGCACCAACCCGCCGGCGGATAACTCCGACCGGCCAGACGTTTGTCCGCCCTGACGGCCGCGGGCACCGCCAGCATCACCAGCTGCTGTCGGGCCACGCGCCGGTGGCTACCAATATGAAATTAAGGGGCCGGACATGGTGGAGGAGCGCCGCCGGCAGTGGCGCGCCGCGCTCAACGCCTTGGCGGCGCTTTCTCACGGCGTCGAAGTAACTGCGACCCCGGCTACGCCACCGAAGCCGGCTGCGGCAGCACGCCTGGCGTCGGCGAATCGTCAACTGCCCAGGACGACCGCTGTGGTCGAAACGGCATCGCCAGGAGTGGGCCGATGGTCAGGTCGCGTGGGTCTCGCCGGCCGGGGAGACCGATGGTGATCGTTGGCTGCGCTGCACCGGGCCGCCAGGTGCCGTGAAGCATGTCCCAGACGCTGAGCAGGCTTGCAAAGTTGCGGTCCGCTTCATGCTTTCGCTCCGAGTGATGCACGCCGTGCATGCTCGGGGTCACGATGAACAGAGAGAGAGCCTGCTCGAACTGCACCGGCAGCCGCAGGTTGCTGTGGTGAAAGATGACGGAGAGGGTCAGCAGCCGTTGCCAGAGGGTCAGGGTGGGACGATCAACGCCGATGCCCAGGATCTGAACGGCTCGCAGTGCCGCGGTCAGCGACATCTCGCCGAAGTGAAAGCGGACGCCCGTCGAGGCGTCGAGCTCGCGGTCGATATGATGCACGGCATGGAACCGCCAGAGTCCGTCCGCACGGTGGTTGATGACGTGCCACAGATAGATGCTGTAGTCCAACGCGAGAAATCCGAGGAACTGCTTGACGCGGAGAGGTAGCGGCAGGTGATGAAGAAGCCCGATGCGGTGTCGTTCGGCCCACGCACCAGTTGACCTCACGACCGTCCATTCGACGGCAGTGCTCGCGACGAGGGCGGACACCCCGAGCGTGACATTGCGTGCCGCGCGATGTAACGGCCTCGGTTCAACCCGCGGCCGAAGCGGTCGCCGGCGTTCCGCCACGCAAAGGGCTGCGAACACGAAACCAAACGCCACCGCGCCCGCCCACTTCAGGTTCTTCATTAGTTTCAGTTCCCTTCGCAAAACTTCTACCACACCGGGCACGAGCGACTCCCGTGATAGAAACAAGGCCATACTAATCAGGGGCTGGCGCGGCGTCATATGGAGAGTAGCCATGAAACCGAACGATAAAAACGGTCGCCTGAACACCGCCGAGAGGCCATTTCGTATTCTGATCATCTCCGGTTCGGACCGGCGCCAGTTCAACTGCCCTGGCGTGGATTCGAAATCGCGGGCGCTCATGTTTCGCATGGCCGAACGGTTGCCGGAGGAGTGGGAGATCGACTACGAGGACATCGGCAACGTGTTCGGCCGTGCACGAATCCAGAGTTGCAATGCCTGCGCCTCGACCTCGATGGCGCTGTGCGTCTGGCCCTGTAACTGCTACGAGCCAAAGAATTCCGACGAGCCCGACCTGATGTGGGATCTTGATCTCTACTCGCGCCTGGACCTGGCAGATGCCTGGGCCATTATCGGACCCGTGAATTGGTATGGTCCGAGCAGCAACTTGAAGCTGCTGTTCGACCGGCTGGTGTGTATGGATGGAGGAAATCCACGAGAGGACCTGATCGACCACAAGGATCCTGAACTGGCAATGAAGCTGGAGCACTCGCCACAGTGGGAAGACCTGTCGCGTCGGCATCTCGAGGGGCGGACGGCCGCCTTCTTCTGCTACGGCGACGGCGGGGGCGACGAGCTGGACGCCTCGGGACGCCCGAAACACCTGCGCCATCCTGAATATTTCGATCCGGCCGAGGAGCCGCCCGACAGCCGGGACCTGTACGCTCCCCTGGTCTGGCAATGCCGCTACAGCGGCATCGAAGTGCCCACCGATCTCTGGACCTACACCCTGCTTGGCAAGGGGAAGAAGTACAGCGACAACCAGGCCGAGGATATGACATCGGAAAACGTCTACGCCGATTTCGACGCGTGGACAGACCGATTCGCGGCCTTCGTCGCGCGCAAGGGCAAAGTCGGGCCCGGCGAATTTCGCGCCTTCGGGTTTACGCCTCCGAGCCATCGACTCGCTGATCTGAGATTGAAGTGGCGGACGGTCCGGATGGGAACAGGATACGCACCCGCAGGTTCATCACCGGCTGCACAGGAGAAATTGCAGCTGAACCGAGACGCGACCCTGAATCCGAAGCAATCAGAGGGAGAAAAACTCCGCAAGGACCAATAAGCCCATCGGGCTGAAGAGGGCTTACTGAGTTGGCGACTTCCCCCACAATTTTTCGAGGCGCTGATCCCGTCCGCAGTTCCACTTGTAGAACTTGTACCGCGCAGGATTTTTCTTGTAGTAGTCCTGATGGTAGTCCTCGGCCT
>JACCSI010000108.1 GCA_013813075.1 Acidobacteriota bacterium
CGCCGCCGTGGGCGCGATCGTCAGACGCCCCCGAGTGCGGTCGAACAGCTCCGACTCCCATCGGCCATGAAGGCCTGACTGATTGGTTCGCTGGCCGTTGTAATTAACCACGGAGTGCAGCGGCACGTGACCATCGCTGACGTAGTGCGCGATAACCGCGGCGTAGTAGGCGATGTTGTCCTCGGCGAACGACGGGGCGTTGGCTCGGTGGAGGCTGGCAAACTCGCGTTGCAGCTTGCCGAAGATCTCGGCCGTTCGCCACGGGAGCGTGCCCTGCTCGTGAATGACCTCGCGCCCGAATTTCTGTATGGCGCGGTCGTAGTCGTGCGGCAGCTCGGCATACGGGTATTGGCCGAAGAAATCCAGGTCGACAAAGTGGTTGGGATCTTCCTCTGGAAACACGTTGCGCCACAGGTCCGGATCCACGGCGCGCTCGACGATCGAGGCCTTGCGGCTCTCGAAGAGCGGGCGAAGCTGCGCGGGCAACAGCGTGATCATGCGCTCGGCGATGAATCTGTGCGCCTCGAAGCCCCACGCGGAACTGGGCGCAGGGAAAAAGAGCAGGACCGCCAGACAGCTTGCGACGACTCGCATGCATGCATTGTATAGGGCTGTGGGCGAGCGTCAGGGCGCACGGCCCCTTTCAGCCGCCTGACTGTTTATTTGGGCAAGGTCGTTTCCACCGCAGACCATCCGTCGCGGCCGCTTCCTGAATAGCGGTAATCGTTCAGGAACACCCGCGTGCCCACGGCGGTTCGATCGATCACGAAGAAGGGAAATCGCGACCATCGCAAGAAGGCTTGCACGCGTGGCATTTGCGACGCCTGCATGGCTTCGGCCGTGGACGCGTTGGTATCCACGCCGTAACCGGAGGGCCTGAAATGCGGTGCCGGCTGGAACCACACGACGCCCTTCTCGTAGCGCGCGCCGGTCTCGACAATCACTTCACGCCGGACCGGATTGCCAAACACGGGCGTGACCATGAAGCGCGTGTTGGCACGTCCGGCGCGCACCAATTCGCCGCCCACCTCCGTGCGCGCCCACCAGTTGGATGCGAGCATCAGTACGATGTAAAGCGCCGCGCAGACAAGACCGACACGTGCGGGCGCCGCGGCGTTCCCACGCGGCTGGCGCGACGCCCGGCGGGCAGCGACCAGTGCGACGCCGAAGAACACATACAGCAGTGGATCAACGATATACAACGCGTCGCCGTAGAACCACTCGTTGGAGAAAGGCATCAGCAGGCGGACGCCGTAGCTGTTGAGCCAATCCATGAAAACGTGGACGAGAGTGCCGATGTAGGAAAGCAGGATCAGCCCGCGGAAATTTATCGGGGCCGGTTGCGAGCGCGGGGCCACCGACGCAAGCCCGCCCGGCCGCTCTCGCGTATCTGAAGGCGCGCGGATCCGGCGGTAGCCAATCGCGTAGATCAACGCGGCGAGAATCGCCGGCAGTACCGCCATGGCGAGCACGCCGTGCGTCCAGCCGCGGCGAAACGACATCGCCAGCGTGTTGGTCGCAAACACCGCGACGTCCACATCGGGCAGGTTCGACGCAATCATCAGCGTCGCCATGCTCATCGCCGTCCGCCGCTTCAGTCCCGCTTCGCCGAGGGCCGCACCCGCCAGGGTGTGACAGAGGTTATCCATCAGCCTGGTGCGCCGCGGCCGCGGCATCCCGCAAATCCTTGCGGAGAATCTTGCCCACGTTCGACTTCGGCAGCTCGTCGCGAAACACCACCGTTCTGGGCACTTTGTAATTCGTCAGCGTGATCTTGGCGTGCCGGCGTACCTGGTCCGCGGTCAGGGTCTTGTCTTTGGCGACGATAAAGGCGACAACGGCCTCCCCGCAGAGCGGGTCGGGCGTGCCCAGGACGCACACCTCCGCGACCCTGGGGTCGGCCGCGAGCACGGCCTCGATTTCATTCGGGTAGACGTTGAAGCCGCTGACGAGAATCATGTCCTTCTTGCGATCGACGATCTCAAAGTAACCATCCTCGTCCATCGTCGCAACGTCGCCGGTATAGAGCCAGCCTCCCTTCAGAACTTTTTCTGTTTCGTCCGGCCGCTGCCAGTATTCAGCCATCACCTGCGGGCCCCGGACCAGCAATTCGCCGGGGCTCCCTATCGGCACCTCCGAACCGGCATCGTTGACGAGGCGCACATCGGTGCCTGGCAGCGGAACACCAATCGATTTCATCTTCGGCCGGTGAAAGGGCGTCAGGGTGACGACCGGCGATGTCTCGGTGAGGCCGTAGCCCTGGTAAATCGGTGTCCTGGTCATCTCCTGCCAGCGTTCCCCAACCGGGGCCGCCAGGGCCATGCCTCCGGCCACGGTGCCTTTGAGCTGCCAGTCCCGCTTCGCCTGGAACCACGGTTCGTTCATCAAGGCGATGAACAAGGTGTTGATGCCGGTGAACCACGTGATCGGTTCCTGCTCCATGACCCGCTGCAAATTCGTAAACGGCCGTGGACTGGGGATCAGGATGTTTCGACCACCGATCGCGAAGAAGATCATGAGGTTCGCGGTGAAGGCGAAGATGTGGTACAGCGGTAACGCGGTCAGCATCACCTCGGTGCCCTCGGTCAGGTACGGCTTCCACGCCTCGAGACTTGCCGCCACGTTCGCCAACAGGTTGCGATGCGTCAGCACGGCGCCCTTCGACACGCCGGTTGTGCCACCCGTGTACTGCAGTGCGGCGACGGTGTCGTGTGCCAGGGCGTCCTGATACCGCTGCGGATCCGCGCCCGATGCGATCTTCGCCGCGCCTTGCGCCAGTGTCGCGGGAAAGGTGGTGTGAGCGAAGGAGATCGGCGGCACCGTCTTCTTCACATACTTCTGCACGGCGCGCACAACCAGCCGTTTGACCGGCGATAGCAGGTCCGCGACGCTGACGAGGACAACCGTGCGAATCTGCGTTTTCGGCAACGCTTCAGCGACCTTGACGGCGAACACATCGATGGCGATGAGCCCGACGGCGCCGCTGTCAACAAACTGGTGAATCATCTCGGTCGGCGTGTACAGCGGATTGGTGTTGACCATCACCAGGCCGGCCTTGAGACAGCCAAACACGGCCACGGGATACGCGAGGCAGTTCGGCATCTGCAGCGCGACGCGATCACCGTGTTTGAAACCCGCGACCTCCCGCAGATAGACCGCAAACTGGTCAGAGCGGCGATCGGCATCGCCGTAGGTCATCGTGCCCTGTGTGCCGTTGGGGAGATACAACGTGAATGCCGGACGATCACGATACCGCTCGACCGCCTCGCGGATGAATGCTGGCAGGTGCGGCGAGGTCAGCGGCGGCAAATCCGGCGCGGTCTGCGGATGATAAAAGCGAACCCAGGGTCGGTGCATCGGGCGATTCGGAAAGAAGGAGTCTGCCACAATAGCGCATGCATCGCGTGCTCTTGATCAGCTTGTGGATGGCGTGCCTGGCAACCGCAGCGGCCTGCAAAAAAGCGGAAACACCCACGTCGCCGACGCCGTCTGGAGCCGTTGTGTACGGGGCCGTGGG
>JACCSI010000139.1 GCA_013813075.1 Acidobacteriota bacterium
TCATCATTCGGTGCCGCGACGAAAAGGACGGACCAAAAGTACGGGATTGCTACATCCTGTCCCACTGGCCTGAACAGGCGGTGCTTGAAGGTCCATTTGCGACATTTGGCGCGGCGCTCACTCGGGCTCGATTGCTTGCGGCTCGCGGTTGCGTGCGCGTGTGGTTCGATGAAGCGAGTGCCGGCGCGCGAGAACAACTCATTGACGTGACCTGACGGCGCTCAGCAGGCTTGCCGGCAGACGTTGCCGTTCGGAACTTGGCAGGGCGCGCACGAGGTCGCTGGCGGTGTAGCCCAGTTCAATTGTCCCCAATGGGCGGGCAGCCGACCGTCGCAGTCACGGTGGCGACGGCGTCGTCTGGCGCATCGGCGAGGCGCAGCCTGGAGAATCGCCCGTCAAGAAACGGCGTGACGGCTTCGTGGAGGCGAAGCTCGAGCTCGTGGATGCTGGCATCGACCAGCGGCTTGAAGCAGTCAGGGTGCCTGATTTCCGCGCCTGAAAGCGCGTACCAGATGTCAGCCAGGTCTGTATCGCAAAGCCCGCGAAACCGTTGATCAGCCATGTCCAAGGATACGCGAATGTGCTCGCCTCTCCAGCGGGCTCGAGCGGACACTGACCTGAATGCGGCCGCGCCGCTAAATCAATGAAGCGGCTCACCCCAGCGGTTCATCAACGGCGTCACAGACACCCCGTGTCCCACCACTGACAGGGCAATGACGACGAGCGTGATACTGATCACCTGCTCTGCGAAGACGTCTGGCAGCCCGTGATTGACGGCGAACATCAGGTAATACACCGAACCAATGCCACGGATGCCAAACCAGCCGATCAGCAGGTGCTCGCGTCTCGTCAATGCCGCGCGCGCCAGACCAACCGCGGTGGAGACAGGTCGGATCACTAGAAACAAAAGCGGCACGAACCATAGGGTCTCGGTCGCAAAACGGTCCGTGGACAACATCGCGCCAACCGTGACCACCACCGCAATCTCACCGATGCGTTCGAGCTGCTCGTTGAAGGCCAGTACCGCTTGCGCCATGTACGCCGGCGCGAGCTCGGGATGCGTCGCGATGTCCGCGGCTGCGGCGCCCGGGCCAACAAGCGACTCCGGGCCGACAAGCGACACTGGGTCCTTCTCACGTCCGGGTCCCGTGGCCATCCGTTCGATGCGCCGGAGCGCGAGACCGGCGGCGAATACCGCCAGGAACCCGTAGGCGTGGCACGCCAGCGCCGCGCCGTAGGCGAGCGCGATTAAGCCGAGCGCGAGAAAGTCATCGAGGCCAACTGCCTCTTTGTGCGTGCGTCGCAGGTACAACACCAGCTTTCCAATCAGCGTGCCCAAGAGCCCGCCGATGGCGATGCCGATTGTGATTGCCCACACGACATCGATCGCGACCCACCGCCATCCCCACGTGCCGAGGTCATGAAGGCCGAGAAGGCCAAGCCCGAGCATGAGAAAGGGAAGTGCGGTGCCGTCGTTCAAACTGGCTTCCCCAGTCAAGCCGAAACGAAGACGATTGGTGTCAAAGGGGTGCTCGACCTGAACATCTGACGCCAGCACGGGGTCTGTGGGCGCCAGAATGGCACCGAGCACAATGCCGACGCCCAACGGGAGCTGCAGGAGAACAACGCTCGCAAGGGCCACCATCGCTACCGTCAGTGCCATAGACGTCGTCGCCAGGCGCACCGGCACGCGCCAACGTCTGTCCGCGATCGGCACCCGTAGCTTGAGGCCGGCCGTGAAGAGCGACACGATGACGGCCACCTCTGCCAACCGCTCGAGCACGACCGAATGGGCGATGGGGTCGACGCCAAGCAATCCGGAAAGGTGAGGCCCCAGAACAATGCCGACTCCGAGATACAGGATCGACGTCGTCAAGGGCAGGCGCTTGACCAACGATCCAGCGAGCGCCACTCCTATCAGCAGCGCGCCGATCAGTAAAAACCACACCGTAAAAAGATCCATGTTTGATCGGTCGCGTCCGTCAGCGCGGTCGGGTGGGCCGATGCCTCGGTACCCGAATGTGGGCCACGTCTTACGAGTCCTTGGGTCTCCGGCGCTTCTTTATGGGTGCCGGTTCCGTGGGTGAAACTACGAGAACCGAGACCGATAAGTCGGCGACGACGTTGGCTGCTGCCGCGTACTGGGTAAGGATCGACGTGCCATCGGCTGCCCGCAGCCGGTAGTCGCCGGTCTGCCGGCGAGTGCGGCGGAAGGCGTCCCACAAGTGATCCACGTGGGGTTGCTCAACGTCGGCGGCGAGATCCGAGATACTCAGTTGGCGGAGGGTCACGGGGGTATGTCCGACGAGGGCCAGCGCCACCGCGCTGGCAGCGACGAGCTGGCCGTTGGGCTCGGCGATGAACACGCACGCCGGGACCTGAGCGATCGTCTTCTGCACTGCCGCGCGAAACTCGCTGCTGGTCGTGGATTGCTTGAGGGACTGCAGCTCCGACACGACCTCCTGCAAGACTTTCTCGGGGCGCATGGATTCCACCTTACTTCAACGATGTAAAACTGCCCACTGAAGGACGTGAGCCTGAGACGCGCACGCGATTATCCCTCACTCTGCGTTCTCGACCGAGGTACGCTGGCGCGTGTGATGTTTCGGGTCACAGCAAAGGCGTGTCAATCGTCATCATGAGTACAACGATGCTCTTTCGGCGCCGTTCACGGCTTTTCGGTGATCTCGCGTTCGCCGGCGTCCTTGTTGCTGCTGTCTTCGCCGACCGCGGCCCGGATCGGACCGTCTGGGCTCAGGCACGGACGGTCGCGATTCATGACATCCAGGGTCCCGCGTCTATATCGCCTTTTGTGGGTCAAGTCGTGGCGACGAGCGGCATCGTCACCGGGCGCAAATCCAACGGGTTCTTCATGCAGGCGCCGGACGGTGCCGGGGATGCGGACGCGAGCACTTCGGAAGGCATTTTCGTCTTTACGGGCGCCGCGCCGGCGGCGAACGTCACTGCGGGGACTTTGGTCTCGGTCGTCGGCCGCGTCCTGGAATTTGTTCCCGCCGCCGACCCGTTCAGTCCGTCCTTCACTGAGATCGGCGACGTGCCGTCGATCGAAGTCCGCGGGGCTGGTGCGACGCTCCCGGCGGCCATCGAGATTCGGTCCAGTGACGTGGCGCGCGAACGAGGCCACGAACAACTGGAACGACTCGAGGGGATGCGCGTGCGGGTCGCGTCCCTGACGATGATCTCACCAACGCTTGGCAGCGTGCTCGAACCCGGCGCAACCGGTACTTCCAGTGGGGTCTTCTAC
>JACCSI010000160.1 GCA_013813075.1 Acidobacteriota bacterium
TTCCTGAGGCGCCGCAGTCGGCGGAGCACCTGCAGCCGCAGTGGCTGCGGGCGGAGCTTGCGGTTCACCTCCGGGCGGCGCGGCCGGGCCACGACCGGCGCCTGGCGCGCCCGCCGGGGTGGCAGGACCACCTGGGGCGGCCTGTGGGCCCTGACCAGGAGGCGGACCTTGACCCCCGCCACCGAAGCCAGCCTGGGTGAGTGAGGCAAGGTCGACCACGTGGGTCGCGGCGTTGAAGTTGGCACCCTTCTCGAGCAGCGCCTTCATGGCTTCGACACGATTGAAGTTAGCGGCAAACATCAGCGCCGTCTCACCGCGCACGTTCTCTTTAGCGTCTGGATCGGCGCCTCTCTCGAGCAAAACACGTACAGCGTCGGCTTGGCCCGCCGAGGCGGCGAGCATCAGCGGTGTCGTGCCATTTGACGTCGCGACCTTGGCGTCGGCATCCGACTTCAGCAGCAGCCCGATCATCTCGGCGTTGCCGACCTGGGCCGCCATGATCAGCGGCGTGTAACCGCCGAGTCGCGTCATCGCTTTAACGTTGGCGCCGGCATAGATCAGCATCTGGGCCAGTTCGACGTCACCGGTCCGCGCCGCCCAATGCAAGGCGGTCATGCCGTCACCCTGCGCGGCGTTGACGTCCATGCCTTGCTTCAACAGCGCACGCACGGCGGTCTTGTCGCCGGCCATGGCGGCGTCGGCCACGGTGGCCGCATTCGCACTGAGCATCACCGACAGGCACAACGCAGCTGCCGTGCTGAAAATCAACCCGCTCATCATTCGTCGCATAACTGAATCCCTGATCGCTGACGCGGAATACGACTAGACCACGGTTGTTTCCGGAGCGGAGTTCAAGTCGAACCGCCCGGTACTATCGCCAAAGCTCTTGAGATCGAGCCCCAGACCATCGGCCAGCGTCATGAACACATTCGCCATTGACGTGCCGTCGGGAGCCTTCAAGTGCAGGCCGCCCTTCAACATGCCGCCGCCCTTGCCCGCGAGGAACAACGGAACGCGCTTGTGGTTATGAACATTGGAATTGCCCATCGGTGAACCGTACACAATCAACGTCTGATCGAGCAGGTTCGAGTCGCCTTCCGGCAGGCTCTTCAACTTCGCCAGGAAGTAGGGCAACAACCCAACCTGATACTTGTTGATCTGCGCGAACTGGGTGACGCGATCTTCGCGTTCGCCGTGATGCGAGGCCGGGTGAAACGGCAGGCTGACGCCGCTTTCCGGATACACGCGCGCCGACCCATCACGGCCGGTCTTGAACGAGAACACGCGGGTGATGTCGGCGGCAAAGGCCAGCGCCTGCAGGTCGTACATCAACTTCACGTGTTCAGAGAACGAATCGGGGACGCCCGCGGGTGCGCCGGGCAGCTCGCGCTGGTCGCCGCTGCGATTTTGCGACTCGACGCGCTGAATGCGGCGCTCGATCTCGCGGATGTCGTCAAGATAGCTGTCGAGCCGCGCCCGATCGCTGGCACCGAGCGTATTACGCAGACGCGAGACCTCCGTCGTCATCCAGTCGAGAATGCTCTTGTCGGCCTGGCGCCGCGCGGTGCGTTCCGCCGGAGTGGCGCCGACGCCAAAGAGCTGGTCGAACGCGTAACGCGGGTCGCGAATCATCGGCAGCGGGGTCGTGGCATCGGCCCAGCTGATGGTGTCGGTGTAGACACATGCGTAGCCATAGGCACACCCGCCGGCCTGGTCGACGTTCTCGATGCACAGCTGCATCGACGGAATCGCCGTGTCCTGTCCAAACTTCTGTGCGTAGAGCTGATCGATCGAGGGACCGACATGCACGTCGGAGCCTTCGGTCTGCTTCGGGTGCGCCTGCGTCAGGAACACCGCACTCGAGCGGAAGTGGTCGCCGCCGATTTCCATCGGCGCAAACGCTTCGGCATTACGCACGTCGGTGTTGGACACGATCGTGACGTGCTCGCGATACGCCTCGAGCGGACTCAGGCTCGTCGGCGTCAGGTCGAAATTACGTCCGGTCCCAGCCGGCGACCACATGTGTTTTTCCGCACCGATCTTGGTCGAGCCAGCCGCCCCATGCACCTGCTCGATGCAGGACAGGCGAATCTTTCCGGCCGCGGCGGTCTTGGCCTGGAGCGTATTGGCCGGGACCATGGCGTCGAGAAACGGCAACGCCATGGTGACGCCCATGCCGCGCAACACCGTGCGGCGCGAAAGATGCTTCTTCGTATTAATCATCGCCTGGTCTCCATAACGGCGGGGCTGGAACCCTCGCCCCGACACTACTTTTGCGGGGGGAAGCCCTCGCTCTCCGACCTACTACTACCGTTGCTCTGTGGTCTCGACGGCCTCAGCCCGGCTCATTTGAAATGCCGGACTGTTGACGACGCCCATGATGAAGGACGACATCTTGTAGTTGCTTTTCTTTCCGTCAGCAACAATCTTACGAACCGTCGGCATGTCATACGCCTCGACGCGGCGCCCCAGCGCATACGTCATCAGACTCTCCGTGAAACTCGTCACCACCACGTCGGCGCGCTTCATCAGCGCCTGACGCAGCCCGACGGGCCCAGCCATTTCGGTGCCGTCGTAAAGGGTGCCCGTGGAGTCCACCGGCGCACCGTTGTCCTTGATGCGCCACGCGCCGGTCACGTCGAAGTTTTCCAGCGCCAGCCCTAGCGGGTCGATGGCGCGGTGGCACGACGTGCAAGCCGGGTTTTTCCGGTGCTCTTCCATCCGCTCGCGCACGGTCAGCAGCCGCGCCTCGGCCACACCCTTCGTTTCCTCGAGCGTCGGCACGTTGGGCGGCGGCGGCGGCGGCGGCGACGCCAGCAATACTTCCATGATCCATTTGCCGCGCAACACCGGCGAGGTGCGATCAGCGACCGAGGTCATCATCAAGATGCTGCCATGCCCGAGCAGGCCGCGTCGCTGCGGGTCGGTCAGTTGCACTCGGCGGAAATGGGTGCCGGTCACATTGGGAATGCCATAGTGCCGGGCCAGGCGTTCGTTGACGAACGTCCAGTCGGCAGTCAGCAGCTCGGTGACGGGACGATCTTCGTGAATCAACGTCTCGAACAGCAGTTCGGTTTCGCGCCGCATCGCTTCCGCAAGCTGATGACTGAACGCCGGGTAGGCCAACGCGTCCGGATGAATCTTGTCGAGGTCCTGCAGCCGGAGCCACAACGACGCAAAACGCGTCGCCAGCGTCTCCGCGCGCGCATCCGTCAACATACGCTTGACCTGCGCGTCGAGTACCCCTGGCGCACGAAGCTGACCCTTCATGGCGACGTCGATCAGTGCCTGATCCGGCACCGTCGCCCACAGGAAATACGAGAGACGGGACGCAAGATCGATGTCGGTGATACGGAAATTCTGGCCCGGCTTGATACCCGCCGGCGTGCGTTCCAGCCGAAACAGGAACTGCGGGCTGGCCAGAATGGCCTGCAGCATATTGCGAATGCCCGCTTCGAAGTCGGCGCCCTTACGTCCGGTGGCAAAGAAGTTGACCAGGCCCGTGACCTCGTCACCGCTGACCGGCCGACGAAAGGCCTGGCCCGCGATGTTGCGCACAATCTTTTCCGCGCACGGCGTTTCTTCCGTCGGGTTGGTCGGACGGCAGATGAACACCCGGCGGCGGCTGACAGTGTCGGAGACGCCGGTCACCTTTTTGGGTCCGTTGACTTCAAGCTCGCGCAGGTGCGGCAAGGTCGTAATCCCGAGCGCACTGCCAATCTGCGTGTCGGCCAATGTGTAATCGACCGGCGCCAGCAGGTCGTCAACCGGACTTTCCGCGCGGGCGATAAAGGCCGCTGAGATGCGCTGCGGACCAGCCTTGACGTAGACAGGACCGGTCTCGACGTTAATCCCCTTCGCATCGGACTCGCTCATGCGGGGATTGATCTCGAGCAGCGCCTGACGTTCGCCGTTGACGGACACCTCGATTTGTTCGCCGCGCGTCGTACTGCCGTACAGCTGCCCTGTCGGGATGCTATGCATCATCATGCGGAAGACGTACTCGCCGTCTGCGGGGAAGATGTGCACCACCGACGTTCCGCCGCGCGTCCCGATCGGCGCCCCGTCGACATGACGCAGCTGCGCGGCCGTGCGCGGGACGGTATAAATCTGCGAGGTCGGCGTCGATGTCGGATCGCCGAGCGCATCGCGGCTGATCTTCGCCGCAGCACGCAGGTAACCCTCGAGCACCGTCGGTGTCATCGACTGCACGTCGGCGATATTGTCGAAGCCGTGGCTGATCGTATCGGGCGGCAGCAGCGCCGCCACGTCGACGTGAATACTTAGAAGATCGTGAACCGCGCGACCGTATTCTGTGCGATTCAACCGCTGGAACGGACGACGGCCGGGATTGGGCGCGACTACCGCCGCGCGATCGAGCCGCGACTCGAGTGACGACGCGAGCAGCCCGAGCGAGGCATCGTCCGGACGTTTGGCGCCGGCGGGCGGCATCATGCCGGTCCGCAGCTTGCGAATCATCTTTTCCGAGGTGTCGGCATGCGCGACCACCTGCGCTGCGTCAAAGGCCGCGAGGCTGAGACCGCCGGCTTTGCCGCGATCGCTGTGACAGCTGGAGCAGTACTGCTTGACCATCTGCGTCTGCGCCTCGGTCGACATCCCAGTGGTCACCGGTGTGTGGCTCACGACAGGCACAGCAACCTTGGGC
>JACCSI010000166.1 GCA_013813075.1 Acidobacteriota bacterium
ACAATGTATAGGGTTGCAGTCATCGGGGCCACCGGATACGCGGGCCAGGAGCTGGTCCGCATCCTGGCGCGCCACCCACTCGTCACCTTGACGATGGCGACGGGTTCGCAGGCCACGAGCACGCCGCGACGGTTGCCCGCATTGGCACGCCTCTGGGACGGCGAGGTGCAGCCGCTGCAGCTTTCGCAGGTAGCGCCGGCCGCGGACGTCGCGTTCCTTGCGCTTCCCGAAGCGGCGTCCGCTGACGTCGCACCCGCGCTGTTGAGCGCCGGCATGCGGGTCGTTGACTTGTCGGGAGCGTTCCGGCTGCGCGATCACGCCGCGCGGACACGCTGGTATCCGGCCACACCGGCGATGCCGAACGGGACCGCCTATGGTTTGACCGAATTCGAACGCAAGGCGATTGCGTCAGCGCGCCTGGTCGCCAATCCGGGCTGCTACCCAACCGCCTCGCTTCTCGGCGTGTTGCCGTTGGCGCAGGCGGCCCTGATTGCGCCGGAGAGCGACATCATCATCGACGCCAAGTCCGGAATTTCAGGCTCCGGAAAAGCGCCGAGCGATCGCACTCATTTCTCCGAGAACCACGGCAGCGTCGCCGCCTACGGCGCGTTTGGTCATCGCCACACGCCGGAGATGGAGCAGGCGCTAGGGCGCGGCGTCACCTTCGTTCCGCACCTAGTCCCCCTCGATCGCGGCATCCTGACGTCGAGCTATGTGCGGCTGGTGCCGGGCACGACGGCGATCCAGGTGGCGGAGGCGTTTGAACAGGCCTACGCGAAGGCGCCGTTCGTGCGACTGACCGGCAATGAGTTGCCCGAGATCAAGCACGTCGCCTGGTCAAACTTCTGCGACATCGGCTGGAAAGTGGACGAACCCGGCGGCCGCGCGGTGGTGATTTCCGTGATCGACAATCTGCTGAAGGGCGCCGCGGGCTCCGCGGTTCAGAACTTCAACGTGATGCACGGGCTCGACGAACAGGCCGGCTTGCGATGAGTCGCGGGATGGTCGTGCTGAAGCTGGGTGGCGAACTGCTCGAGAACGCCGCGCGCACCAGGGCCGCCGCACGCGCCATTGCGCGGGTGGCCGCGAAAGTGACGCTCGTGGTCGTTCACGGCGGCGGCAAGGAGATCGACGCGGCGCTCGCGCAGGCGTCGATTCCCAATCACCAGGTGGACGGCCTGCGAGTCACCGACGACCGGACCCTGCGGGTGGTCGTCTCGGTACTCGGCGGCACGATCAACACGCAGCTGGTTGCGGCAATCAACGCGGCGCGTGGGCAGGCCGTGGGATTGACCGGCGCGGACGCGGGCGTCGGCCGCGTCAAACCTGCGCCACCGCATCGCGCCACCAACGGCGAGCTGGTGGACCTCGGCCTCGTCGGCGAGCCGCTGGACGTTCCAGGCGTACCGCTGGTCCAGACGCTGTGCCGCGCGGGATTCGTACCGGTCATCGCCTGTGTGGGGGCCGACGCCAACGGCCGGTTGTTCAACGTCAACGCCGACACCATGGCCGGGAATCTCGCCGCGCGGCTCAAGGCGTCGCGGTTGGTCATCGCCGGCGGCACGGCAGGCGTCCTCGACGCGCATGGTGCGACGCTGGCGTCACTGGACGCATCAGCCATGAGCGGCATGATCAGCGCGGGCACGGCCACCGCGGGCATGATCGCCAAGCTGCGCGCGTGCCGCCAGGCGATGGACGGCGGGGTCACGGACATCATCATCGTTGATGGCAAAAGCCCACGGCTGGTGGCAGTGGCGACGGGAACTGCGCCCCGCAAGGGCGGGTGGACACGACTGAAATGACGACTGAGCCAATGGTTGATGTCACAAACGTGCTGGCGCTCGAGGCCGCCCACCTGCTTCAGACCTACAAGCGTGCGCCGGTGGTGTTCGTGCGTGGCGACGGGAGCCGCTTGTTCGATGCCGACGGCACCTCGTACCTCGATTTCATCTCCGGTATTGGTGTCGTTGTCCTCGGCCACGGTCACGCGGGTCTGTCAGCGGTCATTGCCGCGCAGGCGGCGACGCTGATGCACACGTCCAACCTGTATTACCACCCGCTGCAGGGCCAACTCGCGGCGCGTTTGGCCGCACTGTCCGGGCTGCCGCGCACATTCTTTTGCAACAGCGGCACCGAGGCCGTCGAGGCGTGTTTGAAGTTCGCACGCCGTTATTGGTTCTCGCAGGGTATGAAACAACGCACACGGTACGTGGCGCTGAGGCATGGCTTCTCTGGCCGGACCATGGGCGCGCTGTCGGTGACGGCGAATCCAGCGTACCGGGAACCGTTCGAGCCGCTCATCCCTGGAGTGACGTTCGTGTCGCCGGACGATTCTTCCGGCCTCAGAGATGCAGTCACCGATCAAACGGCAGCGATCATTGCCGAGCCGATTCAGGGCGAAGGTGGTGTGCGCCCCTTGTCGCCAGAGTTCGCGGCCGAAATCGAGCGGGCGTGCGAACGCACCGGCACGCTGCTCATCGCCGATGAAGTGCAGTGCGGGCTGGGTCGCACCGGCGAGCCGTTCTATTTCCCGGTGTTGGGATTGACGCCGGACCTGGTCGCGGTCGGCAAAGCGCTGGGTTCGGGGGTGCCGATCGGGGCGGCCCTGGTGGCCGAGCGTGTCGCGACGCAGATTTTCGCGGGCGACCATGGCAGCACGTACGGCGGCAACTTGCTGTCGACACGCGCGGGATTGCACGTGCTCGAGCAGTTGACTGGCACCTCGGAGGCACAGCCGTATCTGCCGCCCGCGGGCCTGATCGGCCACGTCCGTGAGATGGCATCGGTGTTCGACGCCGCTTTCAACCGGCTGGCAGCCGCACACGACATTGTCGCCGCCACGCGTGGTGTGGGCGTCATGCGCGCGCTGGAGCTGACTGTGGACGCAACCCCGGTTATCGAAGGCGCGTTGAAGGCGGGCCTGCTGGTCAACCGGACCGCGGAGAAAGTCGTGCGGATGCTGCCGCCGTTGACTGTCACGCAATCAGAGATCGAAGAGGCCGTGACGATCCTCGACCGGGTGCTCACAAGTGTTGCGACGGCTTCGAAGGTGACGAGATGAACACACAGTTTATTGAACAACGGGTCGAGGTCGCGTCGGCGCGACCACGGAGGCGGCGGGTCGCGTCGTCGCAGCCGCCCGCACCCGTCGTCTATCGACAGGCGACGGCGGATGAAGCCCCCGCTATTCATGCGTTGATCGCGGCACACCTCGAGGAGGGCCGCCTGCTGCCCCGCGAAGTCAACGAGCTTGCGACGCACGCGATCCGGTTCGTGATCGCCATTCGCGACGGTGGCATCGTCGGATGCGGCGAGCTCGCGCCGCTGAGTAGCCGCGTTGCCGAAGTGCGCTCGCTGGTCGTCAGTCGTCACGCGCGTTCGCTTGGTGTCGGACGCCGACTCGTGGAAGCACTCAAGCGCCGGGCCAGCATCGAAGGGTTCGACCAGTTGTCCGCGTTCGCTCACGACGCCGCGTATTTTGTGCGGATGGGCTTCTCGATCGTCCCACACACGTGGGTGCCAGAAAAAATCGCGCGAGACTGCACGTCGTGCGCGCAATTTCGACGGTGCGGCCAGCATGCGCTGGTGCTGGCGCTCGCCGGAAGCCAGCCACGCGCGGACACCTTTGTCCCGCTCTCCTCGCTGCGGGGGTGAACGTGCCATCAAGCGCAGGAGTGCCCATCACGCCCATTCAAGGGGGCATCACCGCGCCGCACGGGTTTCGTGCGGCCGGCGTTGCGTGCGGGATTAAGGCCAGTGGCCGGCCGGATCTGGCCATTGTCGCTGCCGACCGGCCGGTGCCGGCGGCTGCCATTTTCACGACCAATCTGGCCAGGGCGGCGCCGTTGATCGTGTCGGAGGAGTCCCTGGCGTCGAGTCAGGGCGCCGCGCAGGTGATCGTCACCAACAGCGGCTGCGCCAACGCGTGCACCGGGCCGCAAGGCCTGGCCGATGCCCGCGAGATGGCAGCCCTCACGGCAAACCGCCTCGGTTGCGATCCACCGCACGCGCTGGTCGCGTCGACCGGCGTCATCGGCGTCAACCTGAACATGGACGCGTTACGTACCGGAATCCCCGCGGCAATTGCGGAACTGAGGCGTGACGGCCACGAAGCGGCGGCCCGGGCGATCATGACGACCGACCCGTGTCCGAAAGCGTACGCCGTCGAAGTGGTCACGGCGGCAGGGACGTTCCGCGTTGGCGGCATGGCGAAAGGCTCCGGCATGATTGAGCCAAAAATGGCGACGATGCTCGGCTATCTCACGACGGATGCCGCAGTCGAGGCATCGCTGCTGCGCCGCGCGCTGCTCGAGGCGTCGCGCTATTCATTCAACGCCATTACCGTTGACGGCGAGAGCTCCACGAACGACTGTGTCTTTGCGCTGGCCAGCGGCGACAGCGGCGTCCGGATCGGTACCGAGAACTACACGCTACTGTTTGAGGCGTTGCGCGTGGTGGCGCTAGAGCTTTCGCTCGGCATCGTCCGCGGCGGAGAGGGTGCGACCAAGCTGATCGCGGTCACGGTGACAGGCGGGCGCTCGCACGAGGAGGCCTCGACCGCCGCTCGGGTGATTGCGAATTCGCCTCTCGTCAAGACCGCCATCCATGGCGGTGACCCGAACTGGGGCCGGCTGGTCGCCGCCGCCGGCCGCTCGGGGGTCGGCTTTTCACTCGACAGCGCCATGGTGCGGATCGGCTCGCTCGTGCTGTTTAGTCATGGCGAGCCGCACGACCACCTCGCGCCTCAGGCGGCGGAATACCTGCACGGCACGAACATCGAGATCGAAGTCAACATGGGCACCGGCGGCCCCGGACGCGCCACGATGTACACGTGCGATCTGTCGGCGGAATACGTCAAAATCAACGCGGAGTATCGGACCTGATCATGGGTGCGTCAATGCGTGCGCTGGACGAGATTCCGCGCGTCGGCTCCAAGGACTTCCTCTCGATCCTCGATTTCACGCACGACGAGCTCGCGCAAACGATCGCACTGGCCTCGCGCCTGAAGCGCGAGCGATCACTCGGGCTACGGGCGCCAACGTCGCACGCGCTCGACGGGCGTCACATCGGCATGCTCTTCGAAAAGCCCTCGCTCCGAACCCGCGTGACGTTCACCATCGGCGTCCGCGAGCTCGGCGGCGACATGGTCGAAATTCCCGCCGACGTGATGCACGCGGATCGCGAGCCGGTCCACGATGTGGCGCGCAATCTCGAACGCTGGGTGGACGCCGTGGTCATCCGCACCTTCAGCCAGGAACGCTTGGTGCAGATCGGCGCAACCACAAAGCAGCTGCACGTCATCAATGCGTTGTCGGACGAGGAACACCCCTGCCAGGCCCTCGCCGACATCCAGACGCTTACGGAGCTGTGGGGCGCACTCAAAGGCCGGACGCTCGCCTTTGTCGGCGATGGCAACAACGTCGCGACCTCAATGGTGCACGGCGCAATGATGCTGGGGATGTCGGTGCGTGTGGCCACGCCCAAGGGCTACGAGTTGCCCAACAAGGCCGTCCTCGAAGCCGCGCATGTCGCCGTCGACGGAGC
>JACCSI010000171.1 GCA_013813075.1 Acidobacteriota bacterium
GCCAAGCTGATCGCCGACTCCGTACCGCGCGCCAACACCGGCGCCAGTCGTTACGTCGTGTCGCCGAACACGGTCGACACGCGCGACCAGATCGGGATGCGCTTCGATGCCCATCTGACGGCCAGCAATTCCGTGCTGACGCGCTACGTCCGCAGCACCACCGAACGTAATGATCCGCCGACGACGCGGCCGATCGGAACGTTTGCGACGGCGACCCTTCAGGACGTGATGTTTGCCGACACGCATGTATTCAGCAACAACCTGATTAACCAGATGCGCGTCTCCTATAACCGCATCGAAGCCCACCCGGCAGCAACCAGCGGGCTCGAGAATTCGGCCTACGGCATCAATGTGCCGCACAACGTGTCCACGGCGCAGGGGCTGGCCAATGTCGCGATTACTGGTTTCTTCAATCTCGGCGACGTCCAGCAGCCGTTCGTCAATCGGCTCAACGAAGTCCTGCACATTGGCGACGACTTCACGTGGGTCCGCGACGGCCATTCCTTCAAGTTCGGCGCCGAAGTGCAGCGCCAGCACATGTTCATCGCGTTTGTGAATCGTCCCAACGGCGACTACATCTTCAGCGGTGGCATCACCGGCAACGCCGCCGCCGACTTCCTGCTGGGGTTGCCGGCGACCTTCCGGCGCACGACGACCAATTCGCCGCAGGATGGGCACGGCTGGATCTACGCCGGGTATGCGCAGGACGAATTCCGCCCGACCAGCACGGTCACGATTAATGCCGGCGTGCGCTACGAAGTGTCGGTGCCGTTTGTCGATAAGAACGGCGCGCTCAACTCATTCCGTCCGGGCCAGCAATCGACGCGCTTTCCGCAGGCACCGCTCGGCCTGGTTTATCCGGGCGATGACGGCGTGCCGGATGGGACCTACGAGACCGACACCAACAATGTCGCGCCGCGCCTGGGACTGGCGTGGGATGTCACCGGCACCGGCCGTTCGAGCCTTCGCGCCGCATGGGGCATCTTCTATGACGCGCTTGCCGGGCAGGGCGACTTCTTTCAGAACGGTGTCCTGGCGCCGCCGTTCACACCGCTCGTTGAAGTCCAGGCGCCGCCTGCGCCGTTGACGCTGCGCAATCCGATCAGCGCCATCACCGGCGGCCCGACGAACTTTCCCGCCGGCCTGACGTTCATCGGGTGGGGCAGCGACTTCAAACAGCCGTCGGCCCATCACTTCAACATCACCTGGCAGCAGGCACTCGGTCGCAACCTTGGCGCCGAGGTGGGCTACGTCGGATCGCGCGGGAAGAACCTGCCGATTTTCATGGAAGTGAATCCGGGGGTTTACTCTGCCGGCCAGACCGTCGTCGGCGCGCGTTTGTTCCCGGCGTTCGCGCTGGTGCGGCCGACCTTTTCGGAAGCAAAGTCCTGGTATGACTCGTTCCAAGCCAGTCTGCGCATGCGGACCACGCACGGCGTCAGCTTCCTTGCCTCCTACACGCTCGGCAAGGCCAAAGATCACGTGTCCGGTTTGAACATTGGCGGCGAACCGCGCCCGGCCCTGCCGGTCACGACTGGCGATGACGCGTCAATTGAACGTGCGTTGGCCTTCGAGAAAGGTCCGGCGCTGTTCGATGCACGCCACCGCCTGGTCGTCAGCTTCTCGGCGGAGCTGCCGACGTTCTCGGCCAACGCCTTCACCAACGCGCTGCTCGGCGGCTGGCAGTTGAACGGCATCGTGCAAACGCAGACGGGCTTTCCGCTGTCGGTCACTGACCCGAATTTGAGCATTCGCTACCTGACCAATCGTCCGAATCAGATCTGCGATCCCAATGAAGGCGGCGCGCAGACGGTGGCGCAATGGTTCAACACGTCGTGCTTCGAGCGCCGGGCGGTCGCCAACACGGCCGAACCTGGTTCGACGCCGCGCAACAGCGTGCGCGGTCCCGGCTTCACGCGCACCGACTTGTCGCTGTTCAAGAACATCGCAATGCCGCGTGACCATCGCATCCAACTGCGGGTGGAAGGTTTCAATCTGTTCAACCAGACACGGTTCGGTCAACCAGGCGGGCAGATTGGGACGCCGAACTTTGGCGTCATCACGACGTCTGAGGATGGCCGCATCGTGCAGCTGGCGGTCAAGTACAGTTTCTAGCCGGTAGCCGGTAGCCGGTAGCCGGTCAGGGATCAGGGCTCAGGGATGAAGAGCAGCATCGTCGCAGTTGTCATTGGCGTCGTCGCTCTGGCCGCCGCGCCCGTGGCGCGTGAGCAGAAGGGGTTGAGCGATGTCGCCGGCATCAAAGTCGGGCATCACACGCTCACGGAGCGCCCGACCGGCTGCACGGTCATCCTTGTCGACGGCGAGGGTGCGGTCGGCGCTGTGTCGCAGCGTGGCGGCGCGCCGGGCACGCGTGAAACCGATCTGCTCGACCCGGCGAACATGGTCGACAAGGTCAATGCTGTGGTCCTGTCCGGCGGCAGTGCTTACGGACTCGACGCCGCGCAGGGCGTCGTGCGCTATCTCGAGGAACGCAACATTGGATGGAAAGTCGGTACGGCCGGTGTCGTACCGATCGTGCCTGCGGCGATCCTGTTCGACTTGGGATTCGGCGGCAAACCGCAGGTGCGACCGACGGCCGATTGTGGGTACAAGGCAGCGCTTGCCGCGAACGACACGGCCATCGTCGAAGGCAACATCGGCGCCGG
>JACCSI010000173.1 GCA_013813075.1 Acidobacteriota bacterium
CCAATGGCCACCCCCACAATGCCCCCCGTCAGTGACAGCGTGATCGACTCGGTCAGGACTTGCGACATGATGTCACGCCGCTTTGCGCCAAGCGCCTTGCGCAGCCCGATTTCGCGAGTTCGCTCGCTGACCACCATCAACATGATGTTCATGATGACGATGCCGCCGACCACCAGCGAGAGCGCGACGATGCCGACCAGCACGGCAAAGATGCCAGCGGTGGCCTGGTTGTAAATGTCGAGCACGGAATCCGAGCTGACGATGCCAAAGTTGTCGCGTTCGGTCGGCTCGAGCCGTCGTTTGACCCGCAGCGCCACCCGCGCGTCGTCTTTGGCCTCTTGCACCAGCGACGCGTGGCGAGGCTTGACCATGACCTGCAGCGACTGGCGCGCGCCAAACAACTTGCGAAACGCCCCCAAGGGCATCACGGCAAATGAATCCATCGAATTGCCGAAGATGGCGCCCTTCTTTTCGCTGACGCCGACGACCCGAAAATGCCGGCCGCTGATGCGCACGATTTTTTCGAGCGCCTCCGTCTGCCCGAATAATCGATCCGCCACTTCCCATCCGAGGACCACGACCGGACGACTGCGCTCGACCTCGGTCGGGCTGAGCATGCGGCCGCGTTCGGCGTCGAAGGTCGAGAAGTCGGCGTAGTCGCCGCTGACGCCCTGGACCCGAACCGACTCGATTTCCTCGAGGCCATAGGCGATTGGCGCGCTGGCGTTGGCCTGCGCCATGACCGACTGGATGAAGGGGCTGAAGCGCTCGATCGCTTCAGCCTCGTCTATCGTAATGCGCGGGTTGCCGCGGGCGCGCTCGAGCTCTTCTTCGCTCGTCGTCATACCCATGCGGTCGATCGTGAAGGTGTCTGCGCCAAGGTCCGACACCACGGCTTGCGTCACCGTGGTGTTCATCCCCTGGATCAGCGCGACCACGGTGATGATCGACGACACGGCAACGATGTTGCCCAGCAGCGTCAGCAACGACCGCAGCTTGTTCGCCCAGATCGAACTGAGCGCCAGCCTGATGGACTCGAAGACTTGCGACACGGGTCGTTACCGTCGCGTTTCGTTCAGCAGTACGAGGTCGCCGTCGTATAAGTTACGCACCGAATCGAACGGGCCGGTGATGACGCGGTCGCCTTCCTTGAGGCCGCCGATGATCTCGAAGTAGCGTTCGCCGGCGATGCCGAGTTTGACCGGCACGAACTCGGCTTTGCCGTCGCGGACCACGAAGACGCCTTCGACTTCCTCGCGGCGCTGGCCGGGCAGCAGCTCGATGGGGCTCGACGCCGACACGGCGGGGTCAACCTGAGGGCCGAAGTTGAAGCGCGGCGCCGGCGGCCGCGGCGTGCGGACGATGTTGCCCTTATCGTCGTAAGTGAGCTCGCGGACGGTCAACGCCTGGATCGGTACTGCCACCGCCTTGGCGCGCCTGGCCGTGGTGATTTCCGCGGTGCACGTGAAGCCGGGCCGCACGTCGGGAACCGCTTCGTCGATGGTGACGACCACTTTGAAATTGGTCGCGGTGCGTTGTCCGCCAGTCTGCGCGCCGCTGGTCTGGATCGGGCTGTTGCCGATTTCGGTCACGCGGCCCTTGAACGTGCGCCCCTGAATCGCGTCGATGGTCACCTTGGCCACCTGACCGAGTTGCACCAGCGGAATGTCCGTTTCGTCCACTTCGACTTCCGCTTCGATGACCGACATATCGGCGACCGTCAGCAGCACGGTCCCTGGATTGTTCATCGTGCCGACGACCGCGGTGTCGCCCACTTCGACGTTGCGGCGCGTCACGATGCCATCAAACGGCGCGTCGAAGCGGGATTGCCGCAGGTTGTGCTGCGTGCTCGTGAGGCCGGCCTGCTGCTGACGCAGCTGCTCTTCGCGCGTCCGGACCTCCTGTTGACGCGAGCGCAACTCGACCTCGCGCACCTCGACTTCGGACTGGTTCTTTTCGAGCGCCTCGCGCGTGGTGAGTCCGCTGGCCCAGAGTTCGTCCTGGCGCTTGAGGTTCTGGCGCGCCAAATCAAGGTTGGCCTGGGCGCTACTCACCTGGATGCGCGACTGTTCGAGGCCCGTGCGCGCGCCGGCGACACCCGCTTCGTCGCGCCGCACGGCGCTTTCAGCGGTGACCGGATCAATTTGAAGCAGAAACTGTCCGGCGGTGACGCGGTCACCTTCGTTGACCGCGAGGCGGGTCACCCGGCCCATGGACTGCGCACTGATGTTGACGGTTTTCTTCGGATCGATCTTGCCCGATGCCGACACCACCGCCTCCAGATCGCGCCGCTGAATGCCTTCGGCGGCCACGCGCGCGCCTTGTTCGCCTCGACGGGCGAAGAAGGCCGCAGCGCCGGCGGCGACGAGGACGAGGACGATCAGGACCAGAATCCATTTCTTGCGGAACACGATTAGGCTCCTCCCACTACTGCAA
>JACCSI010000194.1 GCA_013813075.1 Acidobacteriota bacterium
CTACGGACCTGGGTGGACGTTCTCTTCGTCGGTATTGCTCGGCGCTTTTTCTGTGTGGTCGTACGTCGTGCCCTCGGCAAGTCTGACCCAGAGACCAAGAGATGAATAACGATAAGGCGGCTGTTGAGGCGCCCCGAACAACGCCCCGCTCAAGCGGTTGGTTTTTTTGTTTCTCTGTGCTTGCCGCTGTGGCGCTGGGCCTCTGTGCCTTGTCTGTGGCACCGTTATTCGGTATCGCGAGTTGGCGAGAAGCCGCGCCCGGCTATCGATTCGAATTCCCCCGCGATCATGCGAGTCATCCCGAGTTCAAACTCGAGTGGTGGTATTACACCGGCAATGTGCAAACCACCGCCGGGCGTCGCTTCGGGTATCAGGTTACTTTTTTTCGAGTAGGAATCGACCCCGCGCCGGCCAATCCGTCGCGATGGGCGGTGCGTGACTTGTTCATGACTCATCTGGCTGTGTCCGATCCCCGTGGCCGGCGCTATCGATTCGACGAACGGCTCAGCCGTGGCGGACCCGGCCTGGCGGGGGCGGCCACCGACCTTTATCGCGTTTGGAACGAGGACTGGAGTGCGTCGCTTGACGCGCAGGGACGCCACGTGATCCGCGCGATCGATCAAGGAACCGGAGTGGAGCTGACGCTCGATGAAGGTAAGCGGCCGGCGATCAACGGTGTGAACGGCGTCAGTCAGAAAGGTGAACAGGCAGGCAACGCCTCGCACTACTACTCGCTGACGCGAATGCCGACCCGCGGGACGCTCATCATCGAGGGCGAGCGCTTCGACGTAACGGGCGAGAGCTGGATGGATCATGAGTTCGGCACGAGCTTCCTCGAGAAAGCACAACAGGGTTGGGACTGGCTGTCGATTCAATTGGCCGACGGCCGCGATCTGATGCTGTATCAGCTGCGGCGCGCCGACGGCTCTCGCGATCCGCGATCGAGTGCGACGGTGGTGGATCAACAGGGTCGCACGACCCATCTCGCCGCGAACGACTTTACGACGACGGCGACCGGCTCACCCTTTCGCGCGCCCTCCGGGGCGGCCTACCCGGTGCGGTGGACGATTCGCATTCCTGGAATGCAGCTGGCGCTCGACGTCACGACGCCGCTCGAGAACCAGGAGCTGTCCACACGTGGCGCGGGTGTGTCGTATTGGGAGGGGGTGATTGACGTCAGTGGCACGAGCGGCGGCAGCGCCGTGACCGGCCGCGGCTACCTGGAGATGACCGGGTATCGCGGCAATCTCGGACGGGTGATGTCAGGGCAGTAGGTGACGCCGTCTTGACTTCAATCGACATATAAAGATATGTTGATGGTACGCAGTCTGACCCCGTCACGACGGCGCCGTTATCGAGAGTGGTCGAGGGAACGGGCCCGACGACACCACAGCAACCTGGTCGACGCCAAGGTGCTTCATCCCGCCCCACTGGGGGGAGAGATAAACGTTCCGCGCCGCGGTCGTCCGTGGCCGAGCCCTCCCCCCTGATTTCACACGCAGCGTCCGCGCGCCTGGCACGCGCGGCGGGAGGAAGCATGGCCGTTCTCGTCGCCGCCGACTCGCCCGTTATCCGCGCACTCGGCTCCACGCACCACGCCAGCGGTGTGCGAACCATCAGGCTTGGCCTGGTCGGTCTAGGCCAGGTTGGGCAGGCCGTCGCACGTCTCGTGCCGGCGGCGTCCCGTCACACCGATACGTACCTGCGCTTTCGCGTGGCCGGTGCGTTGGTGCGCGATGTCACGCGCGCCCGACGATGCCCGACGCCGGCGCGGTTGACGACCAATCCGGCGGCCTTTCTGCGCGGCACCTACGACCTCGTCATCGAGGCCTCCGGTACCGTCGAGCCCGCACGAACAATGATTCGCCGCCTGCTGGGGCGCGGCGTGCCGGTCGTGACCGCCAACAAAGCACTCGTCGCCGCACATGGCGAGGAGTTGCTGGCACTTGCCGCCCTCCGGGGGACCACGCTTCGCTACGAAGCCAGCGCCCTGGCCGGCGTGCCGTTTCTCGGGACGCTGGCGGCCCGTCCGCTGGTTTCCCGCGTGCAGAGGTTTGCCGCCATCCTCAACGGCACATCGAACTTCATCCTGTCCTCGCTGAATGCCGGGCGCGGCTCATTCGACGAAGCGCTTGCCGCTTCGCAGGCGCGTGGATTCACCGAGCCCGACCCGTCACGAGACCTTGACGGAGTCGACACCGTCGATAAGCTGTCGCTGCTGGCGTCCCTCTTTGGCTGGGGGCACATTCCTGCGCACGCGGTCGATGTTGACGGCATTCGGGGCATCACGGCCGAGGACCTGTCGGCCGCACGCTCGCTTGGCGGGACGATTAAACCGCTGGTCTGGGCCGAGCGCACCGCGACCGACATTCGCGTGTGGGTGGCGCCGACGCTGGTCCCGGGCACGCACCCCCTAGCCACGTTGTCGGGCGCGCTCAACGGGATTCACCTGTCAGGCCGTTTCGTGTCCGATCTGTTCTTCAGTGGACCGGGCGCGGGACCCGATGTTACGGCTGCCACGATTCTTGATGACGCGGTCGAAGCGGTGACGACGGTGCAGCGATTCCCGTGCGCGCCGCGATCGGTGCCGATGGTGCCGGTGGTGTCTCCGGAGACGGGGTGGTTCGTGCGGGCGCGGTTTCCGGGTCTCGTTCCCGACGCATCGGCCACGGCGCAGATCTTCGCCGGACAACACCTTCGGGTGCGCTCAGTGACGAGTCCGGCCGGCGACGCACGATGGGTGCGGCTCGAGACGGCAAGTCGCCGCACCATCGACGCGGCTTTGGCCGCGGTGGCGCACACGCACCGTGTGCAGTGCCGGGCGTTTCGGGTGATGGAACATGAAGAGCATGGGCTTTAGCCCTGCTGGCACTCGACCAGAACACGGAAAGGCGCAGACGTAGGGTGACGCGACCGCCCTCACCGCGTCGTCGGCAGCCGCCACTTGATCCTCGTATAGGCAATCCGAAATCCCTGGCGCTCGGCGTTGCGCTGCGACGCGCTTCCCGGCAGCGCACACATCATCGCAATGTCACAGCCCTGCTTCCCGGCATACGACAGGCGCGCATCAAGCAGGGCGAGTTGTGCTCCCTGGTTGCGGCCGGCAGGCACCGTGCTTGCACCGGCCATGAGCGCGACACCTTCGCAAATACTCAGGCCGCCGGTTGCGACGGGGCGGCCGTCGAGGGTAGCCAGGAACGACGCCGCATTCTTCCGCCGCGCACTCACCTTCGACAGGTCCAACATGAACTCGTGCAGTTCAGGGGATTCTCCCCAACCCTCGGCGGCAGTGTTCGCCCACACCTCGTGTTCGTCGCCTCCGATCATTCGGATGGCCAGTCCTGCGTTGCCCGATGACGCCGCTGCAGCAATGTCGGTGATTGGCCGATGCATCACACTCGTGAATTCCATCGGCTGGTAGCCACGCGCATTCAGCAGCGCCCAGGTTGAGGCATCGGCGAGCGGACTCACTTCGTGGAAGACCGGTGCGCGGCGCTCCTGGAAGAACTGCTCCAGGCGCGCGATGTCGTCTGCAACGACCGGGTGAAAGATCCCGAGACAGAATGTTTGTGTCAGTGGCGAGGCCGCGCCATCGAACATCGCCCTGGTGCCTGCAACTTCCATCCAGCCTGCCCCGCTTTCCGGCGACACGGTGGCCCGCGCCTCGACGAAATCGATATTGCCTTGCGCTTCCGCGCGTTCGAGCCGCCGGGCCAGGCTGAGGTCAGCGAACTGCATTGTGTTCTACCATTCGGAGGACACGCACTGAGGAGAGATTACCGTATGCGCAAAATTCTACTGATCATGGCGGCCGTCTCGGTCGGCTGGCTCGGCGCTGACCTCGGCGCACAGCATTGGCCGAACTGGCGCGGACCCACGGCATCGGGCGTGTCGCCTGAAGCAGCGCTGCCTGTTCGATGGTCCGACAGCGAGAACGTCGCATGGAAGATTCCGCTGAGCGGACTCAGCGTGTCGTCCCCCGTGGTCTGGGGCGACCTTGTCTTTGTCACCTCGCAGCGCGGCAGTGGCGTGGTCCGTCCCGGACCGAGGCTCGTACAGGGCGGCAATCCTCTGGACGCTTGGGAGCGACCACTCGGCAACGACCCGAGCAGTGGCGAACGCGTTCCTGATCAGTGCCTTCGATCGGTCCAGCGGTCGTCGAGCCTGGGAATTCGACCTCGCCGCCGAAGGGCCATTTTCTCCGGTGCACGAAAAACACAACCTCGCGTCGCCAAGCCCCGTGACCGACGGCGAGCGGCTTTACGCCTGGTTCGCCACGGGACAAATTGCGGCGGTGGACCTCAGCGGCAAACTGGTGTGGAAGAAACACCTCGGCGCCGAGTACGGGCCGTTCGAGATCAACTGGGGCCACGGTAGCTCGCCAGTCATCTACAAGGACTATCTCATCCTTCTGTGTTACCACGAGCGTTCGTCGTACCTGTTGGCACTCGACTCAAAAACCGGCGCCGTCCGTTGGAAGGCCGACGCGTCAACCGGAGAGACTTCTTACAGCACACCGTTGGTGGTCGAGGTCGGTGGGAAGACCGAGATCGTGGTCAACTCGAGCGCCGGCGTGAGCGGCCACGATCTCTCAACCGGCGCTCGGCTGTGGCACATTGCGGAGACGAATCGCTTTCCGGTGCCAACGCCGCTTGTGCGCGACGGCGTGATCTATACAAGCCGCGGCTATCGAAGCAGCCCCTTCATGGCCATCCGTCCTGGAGGAAAGGGCGACGTCGCGGCCAGTCACGTCCCCTGGAAGGTCACCTCGGGAGCCCCCTACATCTCGTCGCTGGTGAATTACGACGGCTTGATCTACATGATGGGCGATGTTGGGGTACTCTCCGTCGTCGACGCCAAGACGGGCGAGCGCTTGCATCAGGAACGGGTCGGCGGCGTGTATACCGCGTCGCCAGTGGCGGGCGACGGCAAGGTTTACTTCGTCAGCGAGGATGGCGACACCATCGTCGTGGCCGCCGGGCGCACACCTCGCCTCCTGGCCCGCAACCGACTCAACGCCCGCCAGCTCGCCTCACCGGCCATTGCCGGCGGCCGGCTGTTCATCCGCGCTGACGACGCGCTCTACGCGATCGGAAAGTGAACGACACCATTACTCATTGCGGAGCGCCGCCTTCAACCAGCACGAAAATTCCGACCGCAATCAACGCCACGATAATCAGGAGAACGATCTTCCAGACGCTATAGGGATACTTGCCTGCGATTTTCCCGGTGTAGCCGTTGACAAGGACCTGGTACGCTGTCGAGCCGTAGTTGTAGGTCAGCAACCAGATTGGCACCAGCAGGTGCTTGAACGTCTGCCCTGAATACGTCGGGTGGATGCGCATATTGCGATACGTGTCGCCCGGCACCTGCTGCCCACAGAGTTGCTCGAGGGTGGCGTGCATCTGCTGCTGCGATTGCTCGCGGGCTTCAAGCAGCACGACTTTGTAGTGCTCGACGACGTGCCCGGACAAAAACGCAGAGTCGTACGCCACGGACTCGGCGGTCGGAAACGGCTCGACTTGCCGCAGTAGCTCAATTGGCAGCCCCTGCGTCCCCGGCACCGGCTCGTCGTCGAATACATGCTCGACGACGCCTGATGCCGCTTCCCACCGCGTGCGCTGCTCTTGGCGGACGACGTGGTTGCCCTTGCTGTCGCGGCCGTCGACGCTGACGTAATAGTGATGGCCCGACTCGGCATCCCATGGGCAGTGCACGCGCGCGTCGAATGTCCAGTAGGGGATGTAGAGGCTGTGGACGGTATCGACGAGTGCCGCCTTTGCAAGCCGTCCTGGCGCCAACCACTTGCTGCGCCACCAGCCGCGGATGTCGTCGCGCACGCGATTGCGATCGATCTTGAAGGGCAGCAGCCCGTGCGGACGAATCGGCGACTGGATTTGGTCGTAGCTGACCAGCGCAGGCGAGCCACAGAACTCGCAATTCTGTCCGACCCGGGCCGGGTCGTACACCATCACCGCCTTGCAGCTTTGACACTGGACGCTGCGCCGCTCGGTCTGCCAGCCGCGCTCGTCTTCCGGCAAATTGCGCAGCGTTGCCGCGAGATCGAGCTCCGCCACCGCGCCGATGGTGCGATCGATCTGATAGGGCGACTCGGCACCACAGAACGCGCACACGAGCTTCTGCTTCGCGGGGCTCCATTCGGCTTGCGCACCGCACGCGGGACACGCGTGCTTGTCGAGTGCGGAAATCTCTGGCGGCAGGTCGTCCTCCCGCCTACTTCGCCAGCGGATCCGGCCGCCACTGCACGTTCAGCACCTGGCCGGTCGCGCCCTTGCCGCCCTCCCTGGAAGACGGCGTGCGTCTGGTCATGGGGGCATCGATGCGGCGAGCCATCACGTCGTGTAGCACGTCAGTAAATTCAATGCGACAGTCGGGCCATGGGAACCTCCCGCGAAGTGCTACTCGGTCAAGTACGACGTGAGGGCGGCGCGCGAGATGCGCCACGTGGTCCCGATCTTCCTGCCCTTCAATTCACCAGAATCGAGCACCGCGACGACGTCCGCTTCGGAAACGCCGAGCGCCTGCGCCGC
>JACCSI010000241.1 GCA_013813075.1 Acidobacteriota bacterium
TCTCAGGGCCGTTGATCGGACGTTTTCATCCGATCTCGCCCGCCGCGCCTGCCCAGGTCTTCGTGCGGCCATACCTGTTGGCGACGTTCGCCAAGCCGCTCGACGTCCCGGCGTCCGCAGACGACGCCGCCCAGACTCGTGTTGGCGCGCAAGTTGATGTGAAGGTGCGCCTCAACGGCTTGGCGCGTGCGCTGGGCATCTCCGGCACATTGCTGTCCATGGCCGATCGCTGGTACTCCCTCTCAGGGCACGCACGAGACGACGCGCACTACTTCACGGCGTCTGTCGACTTTCAAATCTCGAGGGGGTTCACCTTTGGTTACGCCTTCAAGCGTGGTCACGACGCCCCGGTTTTCAAGGGAGTGAATCGCATGGCGCTGACGGTCGGCATTGGGTTCGGCGCCCAAACGAACCCCTCCCGCAGCTATACTTCCCGTTCGTGACCGTCCACGAACTGACCCGACCGGAGTGCCTCGACGTATTGCGGCGCAGTCACGTCGGCCGCCTGGCCTGCGCGCGAGACTCTCAACCCTATATCGTCCCGATTTCGTTCGACTTCGACGGGGATGACGCCTGCCTCTACAGTTTTTCGACGGTGGGCCAGAAAATTCATTGGATGCGCGACAACCCGAAAGTGGCGGTTGAAGTCGACGACATCGTCGATCGATTCAATTGGACCACTATCGTGATGAGCAGGTTCTACGACGAGCCCGCGACGTCAGTGAGGCGGCGAGAGCCAAAGGCCGAGCGCACGTCGCGCCGCCCGGCCGTCACGCGACCCGCAGATAGAGTCAGTCATGCAGTCTCGGCAGTTAGACATCACCGCGCGATTCGACAGTTCTGCGCGGCTGGAGGCCTTCGTGCAGCATCGGTGGATTCGAGTCGTCGCATTGTTGCTGGTTGCAGGCAGCGGTCTTGTTGTCCCGAGTCCGCTGTTTGGTCAGGATGGTGTCCCAGTCTCGCAGGTGCTGCCGACCCTGTTTGGTAACACGATCGTCCTGACGCCGACGTCCTCACCGGACTTTCCTAACCACGCGGCGCATTTCAAGCCGGGGGTGGATCAGCTGCAGACGCCACAGCAATTCAATCAACAGATCGTCACGCTACTGGCGACCCTACCGGTTGGTTCGTCGTCAGGCGGTTTCACCTATACCTTCAACCCGTCGCTCGGCACCTTCAGCCGTAGCAGTGAAAGCTTCGGCCCCTTGTTTGCGGAGCGGGCGTTGACGATTGGCCGCGATCGCGGCAGTCTGGGCGTTGCATATCAGCGATCGACGTACGACACGTTCGAAGGCAGGAACCTGCGCCAAGGAGACCTCACTTTTCACATCGAACACATCGACTGCTGCGGGGCGACCCGGGGCGGTGTCGCCACCGGCGACGGCAGCCGGCTCAACCCCGCGTTCGAGGGGGACATCATCGAGGCCGCCCTTGCGCTGAGGCTGAGTACACAAACGGTCGTGTTCTCCGGGACGTACGGTCTGACCGATCGGCTCGATTTCGGCGTCGCGGTGCCGCTTGTCAGCATCGATATGGATGCCAGCATCCGGACGCGCATCGAACGCCTGGCGACCGCCGCCAACCCGACCATTCATAACTTTGACGGCGACAATCCCGATGAGCGCAGCTTTGCGGCCTCGGGCAGCGCGACCGGTCTCGGCGATATTGTCGTCCGCGCCAAGTACAACTTCATCCGGGCCAGGGGAGTCGGCCTAGCCGCAGCCGTGGACATCCGGACGCCGACCGGCGATGAGAGCAATCTGCTGGGAACCGGCGGTGTGCAGACCAAGGTGTTTGGCATCGCGTCATCATCGATCGGCAAGCTGTCGCCACATCTCAATGTCGGGTATACGGTGTCGACAAAAGGGGCGTTGCCGAGTGCCTCGCTGAACGATGAATGGAATTACGCCGCCGGTTTCGACCTCGCCGTGTCCCAACGGCTCACGCTGATTGCGGATGTACTGGGTCGATCGATTCGCGATGCGGGGCGGCTGAGAGAAGCCGACAAGGTGTTCGAGTTTGTTCAGACAGGGATCGGCGGTGTTGGGG
>JACCSI010000290.1 GCA_013813075.1 Acidobacteriota bacterium
GTGAAGGGGCGCCCCATCGCGAGGGGCACGCCGAGCGCCGTGAAGTAGGTGGCTGAGACATTCTCGCCAAGAGCGACCCGTGTCTCTACGCCGGTTCCCATCACTGACGGAGCACGGCGATGCGCCACAAGAGACTCGAACGCTGGCACCTCCCGTGCGAGATCGAAAGCGTCGCCGAACGCCAGCGGCTCCTGCTGGAGAAACGCCATCTCACCCACCGTGGACACCGCGACGATGCGATCCGGTTCGGTGACGGGGAGTGGGCGGAGCAGGACGGCGTTGATGGCGGTGAAGACCAGGATCGTGGCGCTCATGCCGGTCGCGAGCGTCAGAATCGCGGTCAGAGCAAACGCCGGTGAGCGACGCAGCAGCCGCAGGGCAACGCGGAGATCTGACCAAACGGCTTCGAACATCAGGAACTCCTGGAGCGGTCTTCGTTTCTGAGGATACGAGCGCGGCTCTAGAAAAGTTGCTGCACCTATCGAGCGATATTACGCTTGAGAAGTCGCTCGGTCGTGCGCCGCGGGCCTGTCACTGCGGCGTCTATCGCGACTTGACGGCCGATCATCGCCCGCCCTAATTGGATGGCATCGTCTGGCGGAGCCAGTCTTCCATCCGACACCAAAGATCGAGAACGTTCGGGCGGGACGTGGTCGTGTGTTGCTCGCCGGCATACCGGACCATGCGAACGCGCTTATCCTCGCGATACAGAGCGGTAAAAGAACTCCTCCGCCTGCTGCACTGGAATAAAATCCGCGTCGCATGGACAAGCATGACAGGAGTTCGCACATCCCCAACCCGCCGGATCGGACTGTCCACGCGATATCGCTCCGGTTGTTCCCATGGAGGCGCGTCAACACCGTAGTAGCCGCGTTCAAACTGCAGCATGCGCAGCACTTGCGCCCGCTGTGCACTACCACCATCGCCGTATCGGTACTGGCCATAGAAAGTGCCGTAGAGGCTCACGAGGTTCGAGTATCCCGCGCTGACGATGGCGGTGCGAAGCGGTTTGCCTCGGTAAGTAGTCCGAGCGTTGCCCATCCGCCGGCGCTTTGGCCTAGCACGGCGATGCGACTTGAATCGGCGACTCCGCGCTGGATAAGCGGTGAGCGATTCGGTTGCGCGCTCGGTGACCCTGTCGGTGCTTGTCCCGTGACAGAATTGCGGCGTGAACCTGCGCGACCTGGCGACACCTGCTGTGCTCATCGAGCAATCTCGCGTGCTTGCCAACATCGACCGCATGCAGGAAGCCGCCGACAAGCGCGGGATTCGCATGCGGCCCCACATCAAGACACACAAGAGCCCGATCGTCGCGAGGTGGCAGATCGATCGCGGGGCCGTGGGCATCTGCTGCGCGAAGCTCGGTGAAGCCGAGGTGTTTGCCGAGGCGGGATTCACCGACATCCGGCTGCCCTACCCCATCAACCCCGACAACGCACCGCGTGTCATCAAGCTGCTCGAGCGCACCACACTGTCGTTCATCGTCGATCACCTCGAGGTCGCGCGCGCCTGGTCGGACGCGATGGCGCGCACCGGGCACACGGTCGACGTATTAATCAAAGTCGACGTCGGGTTTCACCGCTGCGGTATCGATCCAAACCCTGCGACCGCGCCGGCTTTCATCAAGGAAGTGTCCACACTACCTGGCTTGCATCTGCGGGGTTTGCTGTCGCACGCGGGGCACGCGTATCACGCGACGTCGCCGGATCATCTGCGTTCAATCGCGGAAGACGAGGCGCGGACACTGCAAGCGCTCGCCACGGCGGCGCGCGACCAGGGCGTCCACATCGACGAGCTCAGTGCCGGGGCAACGCCGACCGCGCGATTTTCGATGGAGCAGGATTGGATCACCGAGTATCGCGCCGGCAACTACGTGTATTTCGACCGCACCCAGGTCGGTCTGGATGCAGCGACACTCGAGGACTGCGCGCTCACCGTGCTGGCAACCGTTGTCTCCAAGCCGGCGGCCGATCGCATCATCCTGGACTGTGGCAGCAAGACGCTGGCGGCAGATGCGGCGCGGGGGTTTGCACCGCTGCCCGGCCATGGCCTTATCTTTCGCGACGTCACGCTCGCACGCGGTCAGCGAGCCGACGAGCGGCTGTCCATCGAGCGCCTCTCCGAGGAGCATGCGACGGTGCGCGTCGCCCCAGGAGAAACGTCGCCAGAACCCGGACAGCGCGTGCGGATCGTCCCCAACCACTCGTGCGTGGTGTCCAACCTGGTTGACCAGGCCTGGCTTACCGATTCTGATAAGGTGTTAGGCGCGCTGCCGATTGCGGCCCGCGGCAGGATCACCTAGAGGGCCTGGCGCCGACTCTGTTGCGACTCGAGGGATCACCGACATGGCAAAGACGGCACCGGCTGACCAGACGACCACCGACGACGACACACCGGAGATCGGCGAGGCGCTTGGCATGGTTGAAACGCGCGGCCTCATCGGCATGATCGAGGCCGCCGATGCGATGGTGAAAACGGCCAACGTCGTATTTGTCGGCTGGCAAAAAGTTGACGCCGGCCTGGTCACCGCGATCGTGCGGGGTGATGTCGGTTCGGTCAAAGCCGCGACCGACGCGGGCGCCGCCGCCGCCCGCCGTGTCGGCGAACTCATCGGGGTGCATGTCATCGCCCGGCCCGGCGAGGACCTCGAGAAGATTTTTCCGATCAGGCCGAAGAAGTAGAGACCCGCTGCGCCATCCGCGCGCCGTCAAAATCCTTCGGCGTGAGCCCCCCTTCAGAATGCGTTGAATAGGTCAACGTTACGCGCTTGTAATTGATGAGCACGTCGGGGTGATGGTCGGCGGCTTCTGCGCCGGCCACCAGCCGCGATACGAAGGCGACCGCTTCAGGAAAGCCGTCAAAGACAAACTGCTTGCGAATGGCGTCGCCTTCGAGCGTCCATCCGTCGAGCTCGCGCACGCGTGCTTCCGCTTCGGTGCGGTTAAGTGTTGGCATCAGGTCTCCTCACAAGCGGCCGAGTCGTGAAGGGGACAGCACGTCGAGCGCGTCGTCTTCCCCGTCGTCGATAATCAGGTTTCTGACTAGCGCCGCCGTCAATGGAGCAAGCAGCACCCCGTTGCGATAATGACCGGTGGCGTAGACAAGTCCAGGGATGACGCCGGAGCGGCCGACGACAGGCAGGTCGTCTGGGGATGCGGGTCGCAAACCGACGCGCACTTCGATGAACGACGCGTCCCGCAAGTCCGGCACCAGCGCGCATCCCGCCGCGAGCAAGTCCCTGACGCCCCCCGCCGTGGAGCGTTCGTCGAAACCCGCCTCTTCGACCGTAGCTCCGACCAGCACACGGCCATTCGACCAGGGCACGATGTAGCAGTCGGTGCCCCAGAGCACGTGACGAAGGGACTGCCCGGTTGGCCACGCCAAGTGAAGCAGCTGGCCGCGCACCGGTCGTACCGGCGTGGGATCGACGCCGCTGATGTGAACCTGTCCGGCCCAACTCCCAGCCGCAAACACGACGTCCGCGGCACGTGACGGGCCGTGGTCAGTCTCCACGATCAGCGTGCCGTTCGGCTCTGGCGCGATCGACAGGACGCGAGTCTCGAGCGCAAACTGCGCACCGTTCTGCATCGCGGCCGCCGACAACGCGTTCGTCAGGTCGGGTACGGCGACAAAACCGTGCATCTCGATCAGCAATCCACCCAGCGCGCCGGCGGCGGCCAGCGGCTCGGCGCGACGCAGCTCCACGGGCTCGAGCCATCGTGCCACGACGTGGTCACGTCGCAACGCCTCCGCCGAGTCGCGCAGCCGGGTGGCATGCATGCCATCGAGTGCGACCTCGAGTGTTCCGCCGCGCGTGTAGTGGAGGACACGTTCGCTCCTGGCGGTCAATCGCTCGATGAACGCATCGTAGAGGTCGAGGCTGCGGCGCCCAAGTTCGCGCAGCGCGCTGGTTTCATGACCTTCGATGTACGGGGCCAGTACGCCCGCTGACGCCTGTGATGCGCCCTGGCCAATGGCCCGAACGTCGAAGACGCTGACGCGGGCGCCGGCCGCGGCGAGTTCATATGCGCAGGCGCAACCAATGACCCCTGCGCCGATCACAATCACATCAGGTGACGTCACAAACGGCTGAGACCATAGTAACGCGCGACGTCGATGGCGACGTCGTTGAGCATCTTTGTCGAGGATGCGCTGTGAAGAGAAGCTGACGACGTCCTGGCTTGCGTCTACACGCGTCAGAAGCTCAACGACGCGCCAATCTCCAACCTGCGCGGTGGCGCGGCCGACGTCGCCGTGCCGTAATAGGGGGACAGCTGGTTGCCGACAAACGCGTTGTAGTTGGCGGTATTGAACAGGTTGAACACCTGCAGGTAGAGATCGAGCCGATACCGGGCGTTGGAACCGTCCATCATCACCATCTGCACCGGGCCGCCGCCACCCGCCCCGGCGCCGCCACCAGGACCCTGCTGCATGTTTGCTGGTGGCGGGCCGCCAAGCATCGTCGGACCATCACCGCCGAGTCCGCCCAGGTTGATTGAGCGAGTCAGCCGCAGATTGACATTCCACTGCGACGCCCCACGCGCGCCGTTACGGCCGACACCGGCCGGACGGTCGTTGAAAACGGTGTCCCCATTCTCGTCCCGCCCGGTCGTCACCGAATAGGGCGGCGCCGACGAGTACTGTGTCTGCAGGCTGCCGCGCAGGCCATACGGCAGCGGCGTGTTGAACATGAAGAACACGCGATGGCGGATGTCCATCGACGATGGGCCCCAGTCCGCGTCAGGGTTGGTGCTGTCGGAGGGAAGCATCAGCGGTGAATCGGCGACATTCCGCACGCTGCCGTACTGATAGGTGATGTTGCCCATCAGCCCGCGACGACTGGGCACACGCAGCATCATGCCGACACTCACGCGGTCCGAGGCACGGCGGCCGGTCGAATCAATCTCGGTGACGTTGCCGGCCATCGCATCGGGACGGATGCCGTTGAGCGGCGCGTTGACGTTGGTCGCGCGCAGGGTGTCGTGCGCGCGCGTCCACATGTAGTCGGTGCGGAAGGTGCCCCAGTCGCCAAACGGCCGTTCGTAGCCCAGGGATGCCTGGTGAATCGTCGGCTGCGTCAACTGCGGGCCAAGCTGAATGCGGCTGGCCGCCAGCGATGTCCCGGTCCCCACCTCGAGGTTTGGATACGACGGGTTGATGATGACTTCGTCGATCTGGTGCGTGCCGTCAACGCGTACCGTCTGCTCGTAGGTGTTCGAGTCGAGCCAATCGTAAAAGATGCCATACCCGCCACGCACGTTGCCCTTGCGCAACCCGTAGGTGAAAGCGGCGCGCGGCGCCAGGTTCCACTTGTCGTCCAGGTGCGTCTGCACTTCCTGGCGCACTCCCAGACTGACGTTCAGATTCTTGCGGAGCCGGAAATCGTCCTGAATGTACCAGCCCGCTTCGTACTGCGAATACGACACGTTGGGATCGCCGACGCGGCGCGTGTAGGTGCGAGGACGTCCGGTCAGGAAGTCGTCGAGCGTCGAGAACGTGAAGGTGCCGTTGCCATTCGATTGCTGCGTGCTGTCCCACCAGCCCCCGTCCACCTGAACACCGGCGCGCACTGAATGCTTGGCGATCGTGAAATCAAAGTTCTGCGCGACGCTGAACTGACGGCCCTGGCGCGCGCCCGCCTGGCCGGCGCCGCCCGCGGTAAAGGCATCAAGCACCCGGAGGGTCGGCAGGCTCGAGGCCGAGGCGGAGACGTTCTCCGAGCGCGTGGCCTCGAACTTGAGCTCGCTGAAGACGCTCTTGCCGATGGTGCGGGTGTTCCGCACGCGCAACGCGTCGGTGATGGTGTCGGTGGAATACGCCCGCTCTGTCAGGTCGAAATCACCCACGCCTAAATTGCTGCGCGCGTTTTCCCGACGCGAGTACTCGGCGCGAATCTGGCTGGTCGGCCCGAGCGACTGCTCGAGACGCACGGTGGCATTCATGCCTTCGACCGGCCGGCGCACCTGGTCGTTGATCTCGCCGTTGGGCGTCGTCGCGACAATCGTCTGGGCGTCGTAGGACATGTTGCCGTCCACGGCAATCGACAGACCCGTCTTGCCCTTGGCCACCGGGCCCTGGAAGTTGACCATGAAGCGCTTCTGCTGCTCCGGTCCACGGCTGGTGGCAAACTTGTTGGTCGCGTTCAGCGAGTCGTCGCGGAAGCCAAAATTCATCATGCCGCGCCAGTTGCCCATGCCCGGCTTGGTGATGACCTCGACGCGCACCATTCCAGCCTCATGATATTCGGCGGAGTACGAGTTGGTGTTGAAGCGAATCTGCTGAATCTGGTCCTTCGGCGGCAGCCGTCCGCCGCGGAAGCCGTCGATGAACAGCTGTGCCCCAGGCCCCGCCATTTGCGCGAGCTGCTCGGCCATCTCCTCCGGGTCGTCGGATAGCGCGTCGATGTCTTCTTTGCTCAGCGTGGTGGAAAAGCCGTTGTCGCGGCGCGAGTCGGCACTGATGTCGTTGACGAAGACGTCTTCGCGCATGGCGACGGTCAACGTCGCGACCGCGGCGTTGAGGCCGCGCTTCAGCACCAATGGCCCGGCAAATCCCCGGAAGCCATCCGCGGCGACCGCGATTCGATACGTGCCGGGCATGAGCGCGTCGACGGCTGCGACACCGGCCTCGTCCACCAGCATCTCCCTGGGCACACCAAGCGGGTCGGTGAGCGTCACGGTCGCATGGATTAACGCCGCTTCGGTTTCGTCGCGCACCGTCACACGGAGCGACGACTGCGCTTGCGCGAATGCCGCCACCGGCAGCAGCGCACACCAGGCGAACAGGAAGAGCGCACGGAAGAAACGCGGTGTCACAGTCATCATGGCGGTTACTTTTTCTCGAAGAGGTCGGCCTTGACGCTCGGGTTGACCTGGACCTTTTCAATGGTCCATTCCTCGACCGTTTTGCCGTCGACGGCCTGGGTCAGGCGGTGGGGCAGCATGACGCCGTCGACTTTTTTGTAGTCGCCGAGATAGAGGTTGATCGTGCTTGGCGCCGGTGGCGGCATCGCGGCCATGCGTCGACGCATCTCTTCGACGTTGGGACGCTGGCCCTCGCCCGCCGCTGCAGCACCGGCGGCACCCGACGCTCCCGGTGTCGCGGGTGTCGTTGGGGTGCTCGGCGTGCCTGTACCGGCAGCTGCGCCTGCCGTCTCCGGGGGCGCGCCGCCACCGCGACGTCCACCGCCGCCCGCGCCGCCACCACGGCCGCCCGGACCACCGGGCCCACCACCGCGACCGCCCATCTGAATGCGCGGCCGCACTTCCTGGTACTGCAGCATCAACGGCATGTGCGTGGTCTGGTCGACGAAGATGCGCACGGCCTGGCCGGCTTCGTTTTTTACTTCGAGGACGTCGGCCTTCCCTTCGGGCGCCTCGGCCACTGCGACGTATGTGGGCTGCAACCCGGTGCCGCCCAGAAACGCGAGGACGTAGCGATTGAACTCGGTGCGGAAGCGACGCAGACGCGCCTGTTCGATCTGTTCGGCGTTGAGCTCCTGGCCACCGGGCCCGCCCGGTCCACGCATGACGATCTGCATGCCGCCGCCCATGCCGCCACGATTTTGCATGTCTTCCCACGACGTCGCGCCGGCCAGCACCGACGTGCGCTCCATCGACATGCCCGCCATCATCTCGGTGTCTTCGCTGCGGTGCATGTTGCCAGGTAGTTGCAAGGTCAGCGCAAGGGTGCCCTGCACCTGGCGATTGCCCATCTCGCGAGCAAACGGCCCCTCGAGCGACAGTGCTTTGACCTGTTCCAACCGGGTGCCGCCGAGAGTGGCACGCGCTTGTTGCATGACTGCCGCCGCTTTGTCCTGTGCGGCGAGTGGCACGGCGAGCGCAACGACCGCCGCTGCGCAAATCAAACGTTTCATCATCGACTCCTTCACAGGTTCCGAATGGGTAGACCGACCTCTTCGAACGGGTTTGAAACGTCGAAACCGGGGACGCCAAACATCTTCGATTCCCGACCTCGCGCCCGCGGTCACCGCCCCGCATGTTGCCGAGCCCGTGTGCGAAGCCGTCGTCCCCGTGGCGCTCTGATGATCATTACGACGTTCTGGTCGATTACGACGTAAAGCCTCCGCAAAGAGGTTGTTAAGGATGTTAAAAACGCCGGTTGGCGCCAGATGGCGTCGTTTTTCCCTGCTAGACTCGCCTTGAGTCATGAAGGGCCCGCCCCGCATCTCCGGCGTCACGCTGCTGGCGGCGGCCATCGTGGTCCTGCTCCCCGCCCTCGCGTGGCTGCAGTATTCGTGGCTCGACCAGATTGCAGACGCGGACCGCGAACGGCGGGCGCGGACGCTGCAAACGGCAGCCTCGCAGCTGGCCCAGGATTTTGACGGAGAAGTCGGCAAGGCGGTCCTGGCGCTGCAAATCGACCCCTCCACGGCAGAACGACGCGACTGGCCATCGTTTGCGGAGAAATACCAGCTCTGGGCAGAGACGGCGGCGACGCCGCGCATGGTCAAGGCGATCTACTTCGTGGACGCTCCCGATCCACACCGCGGCGGCCCGCCAGGAGACGCGCCGGCGCTGCGTGTATGGAATGTGGAGACGCAGTCGTTCGAGGAGACCGCGTGGCCCGCCGAGCTGTCGTCCGTGCGGTCACGCCTTGCGGGCGAGAACGGAACCGTCATGGACCTGCAGTTTGCCTTGCCGTTACGCAGTGGCGCGGATCGTGGCGAGCGGCGCGACCGCAGCGTTCAGCGGATGCTCTTTCCACCCACCCACGCCGGCGACGAGCAAACCAGCGTGGTCCCGGTGATACGGGTCATCCCGGGCCAGCCCGGGGGAACGATGCCGCCAGTGCCGCCGGACGTCAAGCTGCTGGGGTTCACGGTCGTGAGGCTCGACCTCGCGGCGCTCGGCAGCGACGTCTTGCCAAGGCTGGTGCGCCGCCATCTTTACGACAACGCCGGCGCCACCGACTTTCTCGTCGCGGTCGTCTCGCGCGACAATCCCTCGCACGTCATCTTTGAATCGGAGCCTGGCGCGGCAAGTGCCGTTGGCGCCTCGCCTGACGAAACGGTCTGGCTCCTTGGTCCGCGCATGGGACCCTTTGCGTTCATGACGCGCGGCGACGGCCGCAGCGGCGGCGGCCGTGTCACGGTATCGCGCGAAGTCGTCAACGACCACCCACCACCCCCCGCGCCACGCCCGGTGACCGCGGATAAGGTGGTCGTCAACGTGATCGAGGCGCGCCGCAACGACAACCTGGTGGCCATGCCGGGCGGTGGCACTCGCGAGGGCCACTGGCGCCTGCTCGCCAAGCATCGCGCCGGCTCCCTGGAAGCTGCGGTTGCCGCCGCTCGCACCCGCAACTTTGCACTGAGTTCCGGAATTCTTGCGCTGCTCGCGGGGGCGATCGGCTTGATTGTGGTGTCGGCGCGGCGGGCCGATCGCCTGGCACGTCAGCAGTTGGAGTTCGTCGCCGCCGTATCGCACGAGCTGCGCACGCCGGTCTCGGTCATCGGCGCAGCCGCCGGCAACCTTGCGGACGGAGTCGTTGACGAACACGACCGCGTCCGGCGCTATGGGGCGACCATTCAGACGGAGGCGCGCCGTCTCGCTGAAACCGTCGAGCGTGTACTGCAACTCGCTGGCATCGCGGCCGGTCGCGCCGCCGCCTCACCGTCGCTGGTGCCAGGCCATCTCCTGATCAACGATGCCGTGACGGCCGTGCGACACGATACCGAAGCGGCCGGTGTGACCATCGAGCGTCACATCCCCGACGCGTTGCCATCGGTCGAGGGTGATGCCATGGCGCTGCGATCGGCGCTTCAGAACCTGATTGGGAACGCCGTCAAGTATTCCGGCGCCGCGCGATGGGTACGGATTAGCGCCCAGGCAGACGGCCGCACACTGCGGATCGCCATCGAAGATCGTGGGCTTGGCATCGACGCCGCGGATCGCAAACACATCTTCGAGCCGTTTTTCCGCGGGCGCGAAGCGCAGTCGCGGCAAATCCAGGGCAGTGGACTGGGGCTGCATCTCGTGCAGCGCATCGTGCAGGCCCATGGCGGTACCGTATCGGTGCACAGCGAGCCCGGCAAGGGGAGCACGTTCATTCTGGTGCTGCCAACCGCGGCGACGACGCCATCCGGGGCCGGCGCGCACAACGAGTCTCCGATTCCGGCTCGCCCGTAGCGGTCAATGTCCTTTGCCCGCGTTCTCCTCGTTGAAGACGAGCCGGGCTTGCAGCTTGCGCTCAGCGATCGCCTCATTGCCGAAGGCTACCGCGTGGAGACCGCTGGCGACGGCAACACCGCAGTGGTGCGCGCGACCGGCGAGCCGTTCGACCTGATCATTCTGGACGTGATGCTGCCGGGTCGCGACGGCTTCGATGTCGCCAGGACCGTGCGCCAGCAAGGTGTGCAGACGCCGATCC